>CAMPGP010000011.1 GCA_946885545.1 uncultured Altererythrobacter sp. | reverse complement strand
ATGCTTTACGTCCAGGTCCTAGCGGCCATCGTCGCGGGCGCGTTGCTGGGTCATTTCATGCCCGATCTTGGCGCGTCGCTGAAGCCGCTGGGCGATGCATTCATCAATCTGGTCAAGATGATCATCGCCCCGGTGATCTTCCTGACCGTGGCGACCGGCATAGCCTCGATGAAGGATATGACCGCAGTCGGCAGCGTCGCTATCAAGGCGCTCGCCTATTTCATGTTCTTCTCCACCCTGGCGCTGATCATCGGCCTGATCGTGGCCAACGTGGTGCAGCCGGGTTCGGGCCTGAACATAGATCCTGCGACCCTCGACCAGGCGTCGGTCGCCGCCTACGCCGATACCGCGCACGAGCAGACGCTGTCGGGCTTCCTCCTCGCGATAATCCCCACGACACTGTTCAGCGCGCTGACCGAGGGGAACATCCTCCAGGTCCTGCTGGTAGCGATCCTCGCGGGTGTCGCTCTGTCGGCCACCCGACCCAAGAGCGATCTCGTGCTCGACATTCTCACCTCGCTGAACGAGGTCGTGTTCAAGCTCGTCCACATGCTCATGAAGCTCGCACCGATTGGCGCGTTCGGAGCGATCGCCTTTACGATCGGCGAGTTCGGCATCGGCTCGCTGGTCAGCCTAGCGGCGCTGGTCGGTACGTTCTACCTCACCTCGCTGTTGTTCGTGGTGGTGGTGCTCGGGCTCGTCGCCCGCCTGACGGGCTTCTCCATCTTCGCTCTGATCAAGTATCTGCGCGAGGAACTGCTGCTGGTTCTCGGCACGTCCTCGTCCGAAGCGGCGCTGCCCAGCCTGATGGAGAAGATGGAAGTCGCCGGCTGCCGCAAGACCGTGGTCGGACTGGTCGTGCCGACCGGATATTCGTTCAATCTCGACGGCACGAACATCTACATGACGTTGGCCGCGCTGTTCATCGCCCAGGCCCTGGGGATCGACCTGTCGCTCGGGGAACAGATCGCGCTGGTGCTGGTGGCGATGGTCAGTTCGAAGGGCGCGGCCGGGGTGACGGGCGCCGGCTTCGTGATCCTCGCGGCGACGCTGTCGGTCGTCCCTTCGGTCCCGGTGGCCGGCATGGCATTGATCCTGGGCATCGACCGCTTCATGAGCGAATGCCGGGCGCTCACCAACTTCATCGGCAACGCGGTCGCCACCATCGTGGTGGCCAAGTGGGAAGGCGCGCTCGACAAGGGCCGGCTCGCGGCGGCGATGGGCGGCGAGCCGTTGCCGCTTCCCGAGGCGGACAGCGAGCGGCACGAGCGCACTAGCCCGCACGAGTCCGCGTTGGCGCATTCCGGAGGAGATGTCTGATGATCACCCGACGCACGGTTCTGGGCGCTGCCGGAACGATCGCCGCCGCCTCGCTCGTTTCGCCGGTCGCACCGCTGGCGGCCCATCCCTACGAGGAAATCGCGCTCTGGCCGGGTACGCCGCCGGGCAAAGGGGGCCCCACCGGACCCGAGAAGATCGGTGGCGAAGGTTCGGGGTACGGCGCGGTATCGAACATCTCCAACCCGCGGATGCGCGTCTATCGCCCGAACGCTTCCAACGGCAAGGCGGTGCTGGTGCTGGGCGGCGGGGGATACTTCCGCATCCAGCTATGGAAGGAATCAACCCCCGCCGCGCGCTGGCTGCAGAATCGCGGCTACACGGTCTTCGAGCTGATCTTCCGCCTGCCTAACGATGGTTGGGAAGCAAGCGCACCCTTCGCCGACGCCCAGCGCGCGATGAAGATCATCCGGACTCGCGCCGACGAGTTCGGCATCCGCCGCGACGGAATCGGGATCATGGGCTTTTCGGCCGGCGGCCACCTCGCGGGCTACACCGCGCTCCTGCCCGATCGCGATCTCTATCAGGGCAACGACCGCTTCGAGGCGGCAAGCGCACGGCCCGACTTCGCCGTGCTGCTGTTCCCGGTCGTATCGCTGCGCAAGCCCTACGACACGACGCGGACCCGGCGCGAGATCGTCGGCACGGACCCGACCCTCGAGGCGCAGAAGGCATGGTCGCTGGACACGCACGCGTCTGCCGAGGCGCCGCCGACGATCATCTTTTCCGCGGCCGACGATCCGATCACCCCGCCCGGGCATGGGATCGCTCTGTTCCAGGCCTTGGTGGCCAAGGGCGCACCGGCGGAACTGCATATCTTCGACAAGGGCGGCCACGGCTGGGGTCTCGGTACGCCGCAGCAAATATTGAGCCAGTGGCCGGAGATGTTCGAGGCCTGGCAGACCAGACGCGATCGAGACGACAAATGACGGGAGGGAGGAAAGCCATGAACACGTTTTCAACTACGAGATTCGCGCTGCTGTGCGGGGCCAGCCTCATCGCCGGTGCCGTGCCGACATCCGCTTGGGCGCAGGAAGAGCCCGCACCGGGAACGGCAGAGGCCCCGCCGACCGAGCCCGAAATCGTCGTTGTCGGCACGCAGATCCAGGGCGCGAAGATCAACGACGTCCTGCCCGTCACCGTGCTCGACGAGCAGGCCATCGAGAACACCGGCGCGGCATCGGGCGACGAGTTGTTCCGCGCCATTCCCCAGGCGGGGACCGTCGCCTTCAACGAACAGAACGCGGACACCGCCAACAACGTGCGCGGCGACGTCGGGTCGATCAACCTGCGCGACCTCGGCACTGGCAATACGCTGCTGCTCATCAATGGCAGGCGCATGAACCTGCACCCCGGTTTCCAGACCGAACTGCTGGTGCCGGTGGTATCGCCCGACACCAACGAGATCGCCCCCGGCAGCGTGCGCCGGGTCGAGGTGCTGCGCGACGGCGCATCGGCGATCTACGGCGCCGATGCCGTCGCCGGCGTCATCAACACGGTGCTCAAGGGCAACATGCGGGGCGGCTTCCTCGAAGGCGACTGGCGCGCGTCCGATGGCACCAGCCTCTACAGCTATCGCCTCAGCGGCGGGCTGGGCTTCGACTTCGGCGGCGGACGCGGCAACCTGACGGTCTATGGCGGTTATTTCCACGAGAACGGCATGCCGGCCTCGGAGCGCGCCTATTCGGCCGACGACAACCGCCTGCCACTCGTCGAAGGAACCGATTTCGAGGGCGATTCCTCGTTCAACAACCGCAACACCTTCGGTCCGTTCGGTCAGTTCGACATCCAGGCGCCTTCGAGCCGCACGCCGATCGGGGATGACGACTTCTTCCTCCAGCCGGGCACCTTCGCGGGCTGCGACCTCGATTTCGGCGCCGGTATCTGCGCCCGCGGCGGCACCACGCCCGTCAGCGCCGTGCGCTACAACACGGTGTTCGGGAACAGCCTGATCTCCCGGAAGAACCGGTACAACGCGATGGCGCTGCTGAACTACGAGTTGTCCGGCAATGTCGAAGCCTATTTCGAAGGCAGCTATTACCGCTCCGAAAGCCGGCGGAGCCTCGACGCCTCGGCAATCCTGAGCGCGGTGCCACTCGGGATCTCGCGCGATGCCTACTACAATCCGTTCGGGCCCGCGCTGCGCGACGGGCAGCCCAATCCGGAACGCCTGCCCGGGACGACCATCTCGGACGAAGGCGCGGACCTCATCATGGAGCGCTATCGCTTCGTGGACGCGGGCAACCGCGACGTTTCGGTCGACAAGAATTCCTACCGCCTGGTGGCGGGGCTGCGCGGCAACTTCGGCGCATGGGATTTCGACACCGGTTTCGTCTATTCCGAAGCGGACACCATCGACCTTGCGCGCAATCGCGTGTCGCTCACGCTGCTGCAGCAGCAGATCAACCTCACCACGCCGGACGCCTACAATCCGTTCAACGGCGGCTGCCTCGACGATCCGGGGGAGGGAGACTGCACGCCCAATCCGCAATCCTCGATCGACCCCTTCAGGATTTCTGTCTTCCGCAAGGGCGGCACGTCGCTCGCGCTGGCCGATTTCAAGGTCAGCCGCGACGATCTGCTTTGGCTGCCGGGCGGTGACCTCGGTGTGGCGGCCGGCGTCGAATGGCGACGCGAGACCTTTTACGACGACCGCGACCCGCGGCTCGACGGAACGATCACCTTCACCGACACCGTGACCGGCGAGTTCAACGGCAGCGACGTGGCAGGCACCAGCCCCTCGCCCGACACCAACGGTCAGCGCCAGGTATACTCGGCCTTTGCCGAAGTCTTCGTACCGGTCATCAGCCCCGAGATGGACATCCCGCTGGTCGACGAGTTCAACATCCAGTTGGCGGGCCGAATGGAACGGTTCACCGATATCGACGAGACCGCGGCGGTGCCGCGCATCGCCGCGTCGTGGACGACCATCCCCGGCGTCACCTTCCGTGGTGCCTGGTCCAAGGGCTTCCGCGCGCCGAACCTGGTTCAGGTAAACGACGAGGGAACCACCCGCTCCAATACCCGCGACGATTTCATCGTCTGCCAGGCCCAGGTGCAGAAGGGCATCATCGAAGATCTGGGCGCCTGTCCCGGTGCGGGCGTAATCAGCTTCCGTTCGGGCACCGAGAACCTGGTTCCCGAAGACAGCACCAACCTCAACCTGGGTATCGTGCTCGAGCCGGGATTCATTCCCGGCCTGACGCTGACGGCCGACTACTGGCGCGTGAAGCAGACCGGGTTAGTCGGCACGTTCGGCGACGACAACGCCATCGCGCTCGACTATCTGCGGCGGCTGAACGGCGGCAGCAATCCGAACGTCGTCCGCCTCGCGCCCACCGCGGAGGACGTCGCGCTGTTCGAGGGAACCGGCTTCGCTCCCGCGGGCAAGATCGACTACGTGATCGACGACTATCTGAACCTCGACAGCCGCGTTTCGAAAGGCTGGGACTTCGGTCTGTTCTATCAGGTGCCGGAATTCGGCCTCGGCCGCTTCCGGGTCCGCCTCAACGCCGCCCGGCTCGAAAGCTTCGTCCAGTCGGCCGGCACCGACGGTCAGGAACTGCTCGACGGCGTCGCATCGGGCGAGCTGCCCCTCGATGTCTCGGTCGACGGCTTGGGCGAACTGCTCGAAATCGGCGGGCGCCCGAAGTGGCGCTTCAGCGGATCGGTAAACTGGGAAAGCGGCCCGGTCGACGTCGGCCTGTTCGGCAGTTACGTCGGGAAGGTGTACAACACGAGCGTGTCGCGTGACGAACCGATCGTTTCGGACGATCCGAACGCCAATTTCTTCCCGGTGGATCCCTTCTTCACAATGAACCTGTCGGTCGCCTATTCAATCAACAACGACACCCCGCTCGACGGGACACGGCTGCGCTTCGCGATCAACAACCTGTTCGACGAGGATCCGCCGCTCGCCGACCAGACCTACGGTTACTACAGCGATCTGCACAGCCCGCGCGGTCGGGTCTTCCATGTCGAATTGCGCAAGAAGTTCTGACGTGTCGCGCCGCTCGCTTCTCCTCGTCTGGAGCGCGGCTGTCGCGGCGGCTCTGGGGGGATGCGCTACGGCGCCTCCCCCCGACCTTTCGACCGCGTCCGACAAAATCGGCTGCGAGACCGCGAGCGCGAGTATCGCATTCGACTTCGAAACGGCTCCGAATTCCACCTGCGCCATATTGGGCGAGCGCGAGTTCGCGATCCTCGTCGCGCCCGAACATGCACCGCCGATCAACCCGAGCCCGTGGTACGCTTTCAGCTATTCGTCGGAGGGCGGGCAGGGCATCACCGTGCGGCTCGAATACAGCGGGGCGCGTCATCGCTATCGGCCGAAGCTGATCACCGGCACCACAGTGGGGACCGTTCCGTTCGAAGTGGAGCGGGACGGATCGAGCGCGCGACTGCATATTCCCCCGGGAGAGGGCATCGTCGCTGCGCAGGAGCCTTTCGACCTGGCTCGCCACACGTTGCTGCTCGATCGACTGGCGGCGTTGCGGCAGGCCAGGAAGGTCGAGCTTGGCCGAACGCACGACGACCGACCGATTTCGGGCATTCGCATTGGCGATCCGACCGCGCCGTCGCTGGTCGTGCTGCTCGGTCGGCAGCACCCGCCCGAAGTGACCGGAGCGATCGCGATGGAAGCTTTCCTGCTGAGGTTGGCGGTAGAGATCGAGGGTGGGCGTTTCGGCGGCGCTCGCGTTCAGTTCCTGGCGGTTCCGCTACTCAACCCTGACGGGGTCGCGCGCGGCCATTGGCGCGCCAATCGTGGCGCGACCGATCTCAACCGCGACTGGGGCGACTTCTCCCAGCCCGAAACGCGAGCGGTAAGGCAATGGCTGGACGACCTGCCTCCGTCGGTGCGACCCGTTGCGATGCTCGACTTTCATTCGACCAGGCGAAACCTGTTCTACGTCCAGGGTGAAGAAGAAACCGACGAAGGCGAGGAGCGCTTTCTCGCTGGTTGGCTCGGTGGCCGGGAAGCATCCTTGCCTGACTACCCGTTCTCGATCGAGCGGCGGAATGCGAATCCGGGCTCAGGAACGTCGAAAAACTGGTTTCACGGTACGTACGATATTCCCGCCTACACCTACGAAGTGGGCGACGAAACCGATCGCGAGGCGATCCGCCGGTCGGCGTCGATGCTGGCGCGTACATTCCTCGACCAAATCGAGAGGGTGGCAACTCCCGATCCGTGATGATGTCGGATGCAACTGGGTTTCGTTCTCGGTGCCCCTTGCTCTCACATCCCCGCTTCGAACGCGATGCGCAGCGCTTGCGCGAAATTGATCGCCCCGAATTTGCGCATGATGCTGGCGCGGTGCACCTCTATCGTGCGGGGGCTGATGCCTAGGTCGAATGCGATGGACTTGTTGGGCAACCCTGCCACCAGCCCCGACAGCACCTCGCGCTCACGCCGCGTCAAGCAGGAAATCTTTCCGCGAGCGAGCGACACCCGGGCGTCGGGTTCGCCTAACGCGCAGAAGCCTTCTTCGAGCGCGAACATGAGTTCGCTCGCGGCGAACGGCTTCTCGAGAAAATGGATCGCCCCGGATCGCATCGCGCTGACGGCCGATCCCACCTCTGCGGCACCGGTCATGAAAATCAGCGGCAAGCGGATGCTGCGCGCTATCAGCTGGCTTTGCACTTCCAGCCCGCTCATCTCCGGCATAGCGAGGTCGAGCAGCACGCAAGATGGTCCGATTGCAGGGGCGGCACGAAGAAATGCCTTCCCGCCCGTCCAGGTTTGCGTGCGATAACCGAACGCACCAAGCAACACCGCCGTCGAATGCCTGACCTCGACATCGTCGTCGACGATGTGAACCAGATGCGTGTTATCGGACGTTTTCGGACTGCCCACCAGTTCGCTCCATCGCCGTCGTCCTTCGAACGCTCGGGAGGTTCCCTGCGCGCACAAGCGCGTCGAGAATTCGGTCACGCCGCAACGCCGCCTTCGTTCTGCGAACCGCGACGCACGGCCAATCCCATCTATGCTGCTCCGGATTTGCGAATATTGCGTATTCGCAATTTGCGACGATGATGAATTCATGGTCATTCGGGTTCGCTAATAGAACAACATTGGAAATCCAAATTGATAGATAGAGATGAAGGCGACAAGTGCGCAGATATGAGTACTTTCCCACTGTGGAATATGCGGATTTTCTGTGTGCTGGCAGATCGATAGCCACTCCTACATCGACAAGGACGGATCGGCGGCGGGCGCGACGCCGATGGGAGAGGGCGGATGGGCAGCGCTTCTATGATGCGTGTTTCGGGTCGTTGTCAGACATTTCACAAGGGCAAGCTTCTCTATCGGCAGGACGACGCCGCCGACGGGTGGCTTGAGATCGGTCGAGGCACCGTGCGCCTTTGCCATTATTATGGCGACGGCCGCCGGCAGGTCCTGACGTTCGCGGTGGAAGGTGACGTGATCGGCGTGGATGGCGGCTTCCGGCTTTGTTCGGCCGAGGCACTGACGGACGGTGAAGCGATCTGGCGGCGCTGTGACGAACCTCTCTCCGATGTTTGCGAGCCGGACGTTGCGTTCGCCTATCGATCGGCACTTTCACGGGCACTCAGATCGGCCGAGGAGAATCTGAAGTTCTTCAGCTATCCAACTGCTATCGAACGATTATCCGCGTTTCTGCTTAATTTCGATCGACGCCGAGGCAGTCCGGGCGACCTGGAGCTTCCGATGAGCCGCCTCGACATTGCCGAGCATCTCGGTCTTACGATGCACACCATCAGCCGGGCGTTTTCGCAGCTCGCCCGCAAGGGCCTGATCGAATCGCCCTCTCCGCATCGCATCGTGCTCCGTGACCGGATGAAGCTCGCTCAATTCGTCGGAATCGAAGACTACGAAACGGCTGCCGGCCCGCTGAGCATGGTTGCCTGAGACGAAGGGGAGGCGAAAGATGGCTACTGTTTCACGGCTTGCGAAGCGATATCTGTTCGTATCCATAGGGTCCCTGGCGCTTGCGACCACGCAAGCCGCTTATGGGCAGGAACCAGCCGACGAGATCGCCGAGCTCCGCAAGCTATTGGCAAAACAGGCGCAGCGGCTCGATCGGCAGGAGGCGCGGCTCGCCTTGCAGGACATCGAGATCGAGCAATTGCGAGCGGAGATGCGGGCCGACTTCGCGGTACTCGAGCCCGATGCCTTCGCAAGCTATCGTGGCGCGGGAATCCAGGATGCCGCCGTCGGTGCCGATCCGACCATCGCGAACGAAGAGCCCCCGGTATCGCCTGACAATCCGGTGGGTGAAGCCCCTCCTCCGTCGCAGGAGCGCGAGGCGGCGGTTGCGGCAGTACCACAAGATCAGGGCGTCCTGACCCGGCCCGGGCAGATCGTGCTGGAACCCAGCTTCCAGTACGTGAACTCGGCCAACGACAGGCTTGTGTTCAGGGGCTTCGAGCTCATCCCGGGAATACAGATCGGGGTGATCGAGGCGAGCCGTGCCCGCAGGGATTCGCTCATCGAAACCCTGGCGGTGCGCTACGGCCTGACCAACCGGCTGGAGATCGAAGCGCGTGTGCCTCTCCTGTATCGCAACGATTCGATACGCATTACGCAGCAACGCGACGAAGGCATCGTGCGCGAGATAAACCTGTCGGAGAGCGATGTCGGCGATGCCGAGCTTTCCCTGCGCTATCAAATCAACCGACAGCGGGGGCAGCGGCCGATCTGGATCGCCGGACTTCGCGTGAAGAGCGATACCGGGAAGGGGCCGTTCGACATCGGCTACGACGAGTTCGGTGTCGCGACCGGATTGACCACGGGATCGGGCTTCTGGGCGGTGCAGCCCAGCATCAGCATGCTGCTGCCTTCTGACCCGGTGGTGATCTTCGGCGGAGTGAATTACCTTTACCATATCGGCCGCGACATCGACCGCGAGATCGGCGGTGCGCCGATCGGACACGTGGACCCGGGAGATTCGATTAGCGGCTCGCTAGGTTTCGGCTTCGCGCTCAACCCCCGGTTTTCCTATTCGATGGGCTATCGCCACAGTTACATCATGCCGAGCAAGACCGAGATCGACGGGTCGGTCGAACGGTCCGATCGGCTTCAGGTCGGGACATTGAACCTCGGCATGTCCTATCGACTGACGCAGCGGGTGACGGCCAATGTCTCGTTCGAGGTCGGCGTCACCGAAGATGCCCCCGATCTGGGCGTGACGCTGCGCTTTCCGATTACTTTCTAGCCTGGCTCACAGCCCGCTGGCGCCGGTCGCGGACCAGTCCATCGCGTCGTTCAGTCCGCTCATGAAGATGGACGGTGCGATCGCCGATTGGAACGCCTCGAAGTTGGCCAGCCCGATCGCGATATCGGCTTCCTGACGCAGATCTATTCCGCTCGCGGTATTGAAAACAAGATTCTGCAATCCCCCGTCCGAGCGCTGAAGGAGTGCGGTCTGGCCGTCGTTCGCGAGGAAAATATCCTGGTCGTTCAACTGCATCGTGATGTGACCGTTGGCCAAGATACCGTCCAGTGCGTCGGCGTCCGCTGGAATGAGGGCATCGGAAACCCAGCGCTCCGTCGTGCGCGTATCGCCTTCCCAGCGCACAGTGGTGTGTAGTGCCAGCTCACCGTCGATATAGGTACGAAGATCCGCGCCAAGCGTGATCTCCAGCCCGGCGATCGTGAACCCGGCACGTGCGGCGCTCAGCTCCTCGGCGCTGAGCATCGCTTCGCGCGGGAATTCGCCCGCCAGGGCCGGCATCGGAGCCGCTGCGATCAGTGCCAGTGCGATCGGAAGGCTCGCGCGGCCAGGGAGATACTCGCGGTACACGGCGCTTCCTTTCATTCGATGGTCCCGATGCGGACGGGAATGAGAAATTCCGGGGTTATCTGGTAGTCGGGGGGAAGGTCGGCGGCCGGGTCGCCCATCGCGACGCGGATGCCGCCGCCGTTCTCGAGCGGTGCCCTGGACCAAGGACCCCAGTCATTCGCCAGGTTGTAGGCCGGCACGGGGTCTTGCGGCCCGGGAAGCACCGCCAGCACGATGCCGTTCCAGTGCTTCTCGAAATCGGGCGCGGAGTATTCGGTCAGGCCCAGTGTGGGATCGCCGGTGAGCACCCGGTCGCCGCGCATCCCCTTGATGACGACGAAATGCTTGTAACCGTTCAGATCCATCAGGGCGATCGTCGGCCGGCGCACGTCGCGAAGTTGATCGATGGTCAGGCGGAAGCCCTCTGCCTCGTATCCGATCGAGACCAGATAACTGCGCATGTCCAGCAGCGAAAAGCCGTAGCGCTTGATCGCCTCGCGGTCTCCGGTGCGCCACATGGCGGCGAATGCCTGACGTTCGCTCAACGGACGACCGTAATGATGCGTGAGCAAAGTCGCGATGGCTGCCGACCCGCAGCTGAAGTCGTACTGCTGGCGCACGACCGTGCGAAAGGGAATATCCCACCAGCTTATCACCATGACATCAAAATTGCCCCCGCTGTCCTGCTGCAGACGCACTTGCGAATGGACAGGAACAGTGAGGGCGAAGGCTGCCGCCGTCGCCAGGGTCGGGGGGAGAAAACGGCGGTATGACCAGGCTCTCGACACGATCGTCACTCGATCGTGATCGTCAGCGTCATTCCTGTCTGGAGGCTGTTCTGCGCGCCCGTGTTGAACAGGAAGTTGCCGACCCCGCTGAAGCTGCTGAGAGCGTTGTCACTGAGGTTGATCGTCCCCGCGACGTAGTTCCCGAGCTGGTTTCCACTCGTAATCGCGGCCATCGTCTGGTTGTTGATCACGATGGTCGCCCGGCCGCGCGTTTCGGCGAGTTCTTCCGGGGTGAGCATTCGGGGGGGCAGCGCGCCGTCGGGCTCGGTTCCGGGCAATTCGATCTGGCCGGGTGGCTGAACAACGTCGCCAGCGTTTTCGCGTGCGGCCGCGGTTCCGGACGTAGCGATCGTGAGGATCGCGGCGGCGATCAGTGCGTGATGGCGTAAGGACATCGGACTTTCCCTCTCAAGAGGATAGCCGGCCCGGCGATCCGCCGGGCCAGCCGGGAGCGGGCGATCTAGTCGCCACCTCCGTTGCCATCACCGTCGCCCGAGCTGCCGCTCACGCCGAAGTTGATCGTGCCTTGCGCCGCGATATTGGTCGCAGCCTGGGTATTGGCATTGATCCCGGTGTTCCACGCGGCGTTCGAAATGCCGGCGAATGCCGCGAACGCATTGTCGCGAACGATATTGTTGCCGCTGTTGTAACCGACCGCAGTATCCGAATCGTCTTCCCCATCCAGGTCGACGACTTCGTCGAGATACTTGTTGATGTTGACCGCCTTCAGTTCCTGATGGGCGACCACCATGCGATTGTTGTTGTAGGAACCGTTGCCGTCGTTGTCCTGGTCGGCGGCATTGTCGTTATTGAAGTTCGACCAGCCGTTCAGGGCGCTCAGGTTGTTGAGCGAGTTTTGCAGCGAATCCTCGTTCTGGGTGTTTCCGTTGCCGTCGTCGACCTGGTTGTCGTCCGCCGTTTGCTCGTCGGCCATGGCGGGTGCCGACAGCATCATGAGAGCTGCCGCTGCACCTGCGGTGATTGTCAGAAGCTTGCGCATTACATTTCTCCTCGAAACGGCCAGCCATCTGTCGCGATGTCTGCCCCTGTTCTCCTCCCGCAATGGTGGAGGCAGGGCGTACGATACGCCGCTTCGCGGACGGTTCTTTGCCAACCGGCAAGCCGCGATGTCCGGTATTCCCCCAATGTCCACCGGTCGATCGAGATCGAACGGTGGACACGGCTGCTCGTTGTTCGACCGGTCCGTCGGCAATGGGGGCAAACGGCGCCGGCGGCCGTTTCGGGCTCAGGCCGGGCGGCGGGCGAAGATGCCGAACCCGGCTATGATCGCGTAGCAGATCGCAGGCAGGATTAGCGCTGCGGCAAGGCTGCCGGTAGCATCGGCGAGCATGCCGAACACGACGGGCACCACCGCACCGCCGAAGATTGCGACATTGATGATGCCCGACCCGTCGGCTGCACGCGGGCCCAGCTTCTCGCAGGCGAGCGAGAAGATCGTCGGGAACATGATCGAGTTCATCAGGCCGACCGCGAGCAGGGTGTAGCCCGCCAGTTCTCCGCTGGTGTTGGCGGAGATCAGGATCAACAGGATCGCCCCCACCGCGTTGAAGGCGAGGATCTTGCCCGGGCTGAACACCCGCAGAGCCGCCGAGCCGATGAAGCGTCCGACCATCGCGCCGCCCCAGTACAGGCCGACCATCCAGCCTATCGCGCTCTCGGGCTGGCCGAGTACGCGTTCCTGCGCGAGATAGTTGATGATGATCGAGCCGATCGCGACTTCCGCGCCGACGTAGAGGAAGATGCTCAGCGCGCCGTAGCCGAAGCGCGTGCGCTTGAGCAGGTCGAACCCGGCGAGACCCGAGGATGCCTCGTGCTTTTCGCCCTGCAGCCGGTTGCGGAACATCCACACCGCGAGCGCGACGAGCCCGATCAGCATGGCGACGCCGAGGTAGCCCTGCCAGATCGCCTCGCTCTCGGCTTGGCGATAGGCGACGAGGTCCGCGCCCGACAGCTGGTCGGCCGTCACGGTGGCGAGGCTGCCGAGGATCACGACCGAACCGACAATCGGAAACACCGTCGTGCCGAGCGAGTTGAACGCCTGCGCGAACGTCAGCCGGCTATGCGCGGTCTTTGCCGGGCCGAGCAGGCTGATGAGCGGGTTCGCGACGACCTGCACGATGACCACGCCGCTCGCCAGCACGAAGAGCGCGAGCAGGAAGATGCCGTAAGTCGCGGTCTGGCTGGCGGGGATGAACAGCAGGCAGCCCGCCATCATCGTAACCAGACCGGCCACCGCGCCGCGCATGTAGCCGATCTTCTTGACCAGCTTCGCGCCGGGGATGCCGATCAGAAGATAGGCGGCGAAGAAGCAGAACTGCACCAGCATCGCTTGTGTGTAGTTGAGCGTGAACAGCTCCTTCAGCTTGGGGATCAGCACGTCGTTGAGCGAGGTGATGCCGCCGAAGATGAAGAACAGGCCGAACACGAAATACTGCAGGCCGGGTGCGTCGATGTGCTGCCCCTCGTCCTCGATCGGATTCGGGTCGGTGCTCGACGCGACGTCGGGTGCCATGGCCATTTGTGCATTCCTCCCAAGGGTGCATGTGCTTTTGCAACCGCTTACCGAACGATGTAACCGGTTGCACGCACTATTCTCTTCCTGCACAACTCATCGCCGAAAATCCGCGTCCCCGTCAATTCGCATACGTAGGCGCTCGGGGGCGCAAGGGAGAGAAATCGGATGATAAGCCTGAAATTCCGCGGTTTCGGTGCCGCGATGCTTTTGCTGGGCGTGCCCTTCGCCGTTTCGGCGCAGGACGAGGTTTCGCAAACGCAGTGCTCGCCCGACGAGCGGGTGTGCTTCACCTTGACCACCGCTGAGCAGACGCCGGTCTGGTCGGTAACGCGCGACGGCAAACCGGTGATCGCCCCCTCCAGGCTCGGCTTCATGCTGCGCGGTGCAGGCAAGTGGCAGGCGGGAATGAAGCTGGGAGAGGCGACCCGCGACAGCTTTAGCGAAACCTGGGAGCAGCCGTGGGGCGAGAGCCGGCTGGTCGAAAACGACTACCGCGAAATCCGAGTGCCGATCGTCGAGCAGGGGCGCGACAAGCGCACGATCCACCTCGTCGCGCGGGTCTTCGACGAAGGGGTGGGCTTTCGCTACGAGTTCCCTGAACAGGAGCAACTCGCCGACGTGCGGATCGACGAGGAGCTGACCGAATTCACCGTGGCGGGCGATGCCGAGGCCTGGTGGATCCCCGGCGGCGAATGGAACCGCTACGAGTATCTCTACGAGCATACCCCCGCGAGCGAAGTCGGCACCGCGCATTCGCCGATCACCTTCCGCCGCGAGGACGGGCTTCACATCGCGATCCACGAGGCGGCGCTGGCCGACTACTCGGGCTTCTGGCTCCAGCGGATCGAGGGGCAGCGGTTCCGTACCCGCCTCGCGCCGTCGTCGCAGCCGTGGAAGGTGCGGCGCCAGGCGCCCTTCGCCACCCCCTGGCGCACCGTGCTGATCGGCGAGGATGCGCCCGCGCTCTACGCCGCGTCGGACATGATCCTGAACCTCAACGAGCCGAACAGGCTCGGCAACGTGAGCTGGGTGAAGCCGCACAAGTACGTGGGCATCTGGTGGGGCATGCACCTCGACATCTGGAGCTGGAACGACGGGCCCAAGCACGGCGCGACGACCGAGAACGCGCTGCGCTACATCGATTTCGCCGCCGAGCATGGCTTCGGCTCGGTGCTGGTCGAAGGATGGAATCAGGGCTGGTGGAGCGAAAGCGGGCGCAACTTCGAATTCGCCGAGGCCTATCCCGATTTCGACATGGACCGCGTCGCCGCCTACGCCGAAGCCAAGGGCGTCGAGATCATGGGTCACCACGAGACCGCGGGCAACGCGGGGCTCTACGAACGCCAGCTCGAGGAAGCGCTCGACTACTACCAGCGCCACGGTGTCCACGCGGTCAAGACCGGCTACGTCGCCGATGCGGGCATGGTGCTGCGCGAGGACCCCGACGGGACCGAGCAGTGGGAATATCACGACGGCCAGTACATGGCGCGCCACCACGTGCTCGTCGCCGAACGTGCCGCCGAACACGAGATCGCGATCAACGCGCACGAGCCGATCAAGGACACGGGCCTCAGGCGCACCTACCCCAATCTCGTCAGCCGCGAAGGTGCGCGGGGGACCGAGTACAATGCCTGGGGCGAACCCGCGAACCCGCCGAGCCACGAGCCAACGCTGCTGTTCACCCGCATGCTTTCCGGCCCGTTCGACCTGACGCCGGGCATCGTCAGCCTGGAGGGACGCGACGGGCGGCCGATCCCCAACACGCTGGCGCGCCAGCTCGCAGATTTCGTGGTCATCTACTCGCCGATCCAGATGGCGGCCGACCTGCCCGAGAACTACGCCAAGCACCCCGATGCGCTCGCCTTCATCGAGCAGGTGCCGGTCGACTGGGAGCGTACCCGCGTGCTGGCGGGCGACATCGGCGAGTTCGCTGTGGTCGCGCGCCAGCGCCGCGGAGGCGAGGACTGTTGGATCGGCGGCGTAACCGACCACGTGCGCCGCGAAGTCCCGATCGACCTGTCGTTTCTGCCCGAGGGCAAGCGCTACACCGCCGAGATCTGGCGCGACGGCGAAGGCGGCGGGATCGAGGGCAACCGTTTCGCCATGGTCCGCGAAACCCGCGAGGTGCGCGGAGGCGACACGCTGACTCTGACGATGGAGCCCGGCGGGGGCTTCGGAATGTCGCTGCGCCCGGTGGAGTGAAGCCGCGGGCGGCCGTGTGCCGGCGGGCTCAGCCCTCGCCGCGGGGAAGGGGGCGGTCGACGAGCCCGTCGAGCGCGAGGGCGCCTTCGCCGTAGAGATAGGCGCCGTCGAATGCGCACAATTGCCTGAGCCCTTCTTCGTCGAGAATGCGCAGCTTGCCTTCGCCCGCCATGACGAGAAGCCCGCGTTCCTTCAGCGTACGGAAGCTGCGGTTGGCATGCACGGGGGAAATTCCGCAGGCCTCGGCATAATCGCGCTGCAGCAGGGGCACGGGAAATTCGCCGCCGTCGCGGTAGAGGCCGACGAACCGGAGTCGCTCGACCAGTTCGACGATGAGGTGCGCGATGCGGCCCTCGGCATTGAGACGGCCGAGGCGGAAGATCCATTCGCGATGCATCGCCGCATCGAGCAGAGTCGAGAACCACAGTGCCCGGCCGAGATGGGGAAATTCCTCGATCACCTGCGACAGCGCCATGTGCGGCACTTCCGCCAGCGTCACGTTCGTAAGCGACTGCACGTTGTGATCGAGCCGCTTCATGGCATAGCCGTGGAGGTCGACGAAATCCCCGGCGATATTGACTTCGACCAGCTGGCGGTCGCCGCGCTTGTCGTCGAGATGGCGCAGCATGACGCCGTCTATCAGATAATAGCTGTTTTCGAGCCGGTCGCCGCGCGTCACGAGGGTGCTTCGCGGAGCGAGTTTGACGGTGCGCGCGATCGTGCCTTCGAGGGCGCGCCTTTCCCGTTCGCTGAGGTCGTGGCGGAGCCGACCCTTCAGGAACAGTCCCATCAACATTCCGCTCTTCCCCATGGCGGATTTCGCTACCGCCCGACGGCGGTCCGGTCAAAGCTCTTTACGACCCCGAACGGCTATTCGATGCGGTAATCGATCGGCTTGAACGTGCCGCCGTTGGAGGCATAGGCCGAGCATGCGGTCAGGCCGACGATGAGCGGGCGCGCAGCGCGGAGCCGGATGTAGTCGCCGGCGTTCGTCTGCGGCGGCTCCACCGACAGCCTGCCGGTTTGCTGGTCGACCGGGACGTTCATGAACACGTTGAATGCAGTCGGGATCGCGTCCTCGGCGATCCCGAAGGGGGCGAGCGCCTCGGCGAGATTGCCGAAGCAGCCGCGGTGGAGGGGCTTGTCGGGGTAGAAATGGCGGAAGGTATCGGCCGAGCACGGCGTCAGCAGGAAATCGTGCTGTCCGGCGGTGTCCTCGACGATCTCCAGCATCGGCCGGGACCGGTTCGACCAGAGCGTATTGCCGGTGGTGAGCTGCGTCGTTTCCTCGTAATCGAACGTGCGGCCGTTCGACAGCACCTCGCGCGGATCGCCGAGGTCGAACGCCAGCAGGTCGCTGACCTGCCCGCCCTCGGGATCGACCACCATCAGCTCGGCGCCCGGCTCCAGCGTGAAAGCAACTCCGCTACGCGGCGGTATTCTGTGCATCATCGGTGCGTGGATCCCTGAATGGACATTTCCAGTGTTCGTCGACCTCGCGGCCGCTGTACTGCCGGGCTTCGCTGCTCTCGCCGTGCCGCGCGAGCATCGGATTGATCGAACCCGCCAGTTCGACGTCGCGCGAGAGGATGCGTTCCCGCATGCGTTCGTAGCGGTTTTCCTGCCGCAGGCGCTCGAACTGATCGTGCAGATTGAACACGAGCGTGGGGTAGCGCATCCGCCGCGCCGGGCGCGAGGCCTGCGGGTGCAGCCCGACGACGAAGTAAGCCTGCTTGCCGAAGCTGAGCCCGAAGTGCGGATCGTCGGCGGTGGCGCTCACCCGGGGATCGTAGGGCTGGCCGAGCCAGACGTCCTTGTGCGCGAGCGATTGCAGGCGGTCCCACATCGCCTGTTCGAACTCGGCTTCGCCGAGTTCATCGGGGCCCGAGAAGACCACGGCGAGGCTGCGCAGCCCCTCGGGGTCGCGCTCGTAGCTCCTGCTCCATTCGAGCAGCTCGTGATGAATGCGGATATCGTCCCACGCGCTCGCGATCGACCATGCCGGAACGATGCGCAACGTATCGCGCGCCAGCGCCGATTTCGCGCCGACGCAGGGGAAGGCGATGTCCGCGACGTGGTTGCGGAAGGACTCCTCCAGGGCCGCGGCGTCGAGCGGCATCAGGAGAGACGCGGGATCGCGATAGGACTGCATAGCGAGGGTTACGATTTTCGCGCGCCGGATATCCCGCGATGCAACATTTATCACGCAGGTTGCGAGGAGGGCTCGTCGTCGAGCCGCTCGACGTTGCCGAGTGCTGTGGCAGACCCGAACTCGCCGTCGCCACCGGAGATCACCGTCATGCTGCCGTCGGTCTCGAGAATCACCCACGTGGCGTCCTCGATGCGGGTCAGACCGTGCTGGCGCAGCGCACCGCAGATCTCGGGTTTGGACACCCTCGTCTTGCGCAACGCTTTCTCGATGTATCGGCCCTTGTGCACCAGCATCGTGGGGCGAGCCTTCACGATGTCCGAGAGCCAAGGAAGCCGCTGGATCAGGAATGTCAGGATCACCTGAAGCAAAGCGATGACCACGATCGCCGCTGCCGCGCGCGCGGCGGAAACGCTGTCCAGCAGGATGCCAGACGCAGCGAGACTGCCGACCGTGATGTTGATTATCCAGTCGAAGCTGTTGAGTTGGGCGGTAGCGCGCTTGCCCACGATGCGCACCACCAGGACGATGAGGACGTAGAACAGCACGGCCGAAAGCGCAGCATCGGCGACATCGGCCCAGGAAATGATCCAGTCGGACGCGTCCGTCATTCTGTCCGGCTGACCTCGGCGCTCAAACGATTTCCCATATCCCCGCCATGCTGCGTCTCAGCATGCCGAGCCGCTTGCCGTTTTCCCACAGCACTGCGTTCACGGCACCGGGCGCCCGCTCGAGTTTCGAGAACACGCCGACGGGGTCCGCAGCCTCGAATTCGAGACTTTCGACTGTGCCGGGCCGACCGGCGACGGTGTACTGCACTGCATAACGGGGCACGCCGTATCCTCCTGTCGCGCGAAAGAAGGCAGACCCATAAGCCGCGCGGAGAGGCCGGTCGATTTGACATATGTTGGTCGCGGAGCGCCGGCCAGGGTGCCGGGCGTTGCGACGTTCACCGGCCGCGAAGCGCCTCAAGTCGTCGATTGATACTCCGACCCGCGTCTAATACGCGTGGTGCCCGATACCTGCGGCCGCCTCGGCATCCCTCCGCCCCTTCGCAATCTCGGTCAGCGGATCGCGCACCGAGGGACCGTCGCTGTCGCGGTACTGCGTGCGTAGTGCTTCGAGCTTCGCCTTCAGTTCAGCGACGATCGGCTTGACCTTGGGGTCGTCGATTCGGTTGTGCATCTCGGTGGGGTCGGTTTCGAGGTCGTAGAACTCCCACTGGTTGATGTCGCCGTAGAAGCGGATCAGCTTGTAGCGGTCGGTGCGCACGCCGTAGTGCGCACGGACCGAGTGGAAGCCGGGGTATTCGTAGTAGTGGTAGTAGATGTCCTCGCGCCAGTCGGCCGGGGCATCGCCGTCCGCCACTTCGCGCAAGCTCCGGCCTTGGATCGCGTCGGGTGCAGGCAGGCCAGCGTAGTCGAGGAAGGTCGGGGCGTAGTCGACGTTCTGGACCGGCGCCTCGACCCGGGTGCCGGGCGCGATATGACCGGGGAACTGCATCACCAGCGGGGTGCGCAGCGATTCCTCGTACATGAAGCGCTTGTCGAACCAGCCGTGCTCGCCAAGGTAGAAACCCTGGTCGGAGGTGTAGACCACGATCGTGTTTTCATCGAGCCCGGTCTGCTCGAGCCAGTCGAGCACGCGGCCGACGCTCTCGTCGACCGCCGACACGGTCGCGAGATACTGGTTCATGTAACGCTGGTATTTCCACAGCGCGAGGTCGCGGCCGTGGAGGTCCGCTTCGTTCAGCGCGTCGTTGCTCGCCTGCAGTCGCGCATCCCACGCCGCGCGCTGTTCGGGCGTCATGCGCGCGAAATCGTCGGGCCAGCGGTCGAAGCGCAGTTCGCTCGATCCCGCTTCCTCGGTCATGTGGAGGTCGTGGCCCTCGTACATGTCCTCGTAAATGTTCATTTCCTGCGCTTCGGCGGCGGGTCGGCCGTCGTAGTGGTCAAAATAGTTGGTCGGGACGGGGAATTCGGTGCCGAGGTATTTTTGCAGGTGACGGATCGCGGGCATGAAGTTGCGATGCGGCGCCTTGTGGTGGATCAGGATCGCGAAAGGCTCGTCCGCATCGCGCTGCTGTTCCAGCCATTCGAGGCTGTAGTCGGTGACGAGGTCCGTCGCGTAGCCTTCGACGCGGGTGCGGCCCTCGGGCGTGATGATCTCGGGATTGTAGTACTTGCCCTGGTCGTCGAGCACCTTCCAGCTGCCGATCCCCGCGCCTTCGGGCGAGTAGTTGAGGTGCCACTTGCCGAACAGCGCGGTGTTGTAGCCAGCGGCGCCGAGCTCGCGCACCCAGTTCCACTTCGCGTTGTCGTAACGCTGCCCGTTCTTGGTGAAACCGTGGAGATGGCTGAACTGGCCGGTCAGCATCGTCGCCCGGCTCGGGCCGCAGAGCGAGTTGGTGACGTAGCTGTTGGCGAACAGCGCACCGTTGGCCGCGATCCGGTCGATGTTCGGGGTGGGCGCCATGCGGCCGACCTCGCCACCGTAGGCCGAGACGGCCTGGTAGGCGTGATCATCCGACATGATGAACACGATGTTGGGCCGCCGCTGCTCCTGCTGCGGGGCCGCCGCTGCCGCCGAGGCGCCGGAGGGCGCTTTGGCGGGCAGGGTGGCGCAGGCCGGCAGCGCCAGCGTCGCGGTTGCGGCGAGGGCGAGCAGGCGGCGGTTCATCGGCTCACTCCGTGATCGTGAAGGTGACCGGGGTGCTGGCTTTGGCGCCCGAGGAGGGGGCGATCCACAGCTGGAATTCGCCCGGCTCCCACCCACGGGTCATGTCCTGACGGGTGAAGGCGAGATCGTCGGGGGTCAGCGTGAAGCTGACCGTGCGCGATTCGCCCGGCTGGAGCATGACCTTTTCGAAGCCCTTCAGCTCCTGAACCGGCCGCGTGACCGAGCCGACCATGTCGCGGACGTAGAGCTGAACCACTTCCTCGCCTGCGCGGTCGCCGGTGTTGGTAATCGTGGCGCTCGCGGTGATCGAGCCGCCGGGACCCATCGATGCGGCCGAGAGCGTCGCAGGCGAATAGCCGAACTCGGTGTAGCTGAGCCCGTAACCGAAGCGGTAGAGCGGATCATTGGGCGTGTTGAGATAGCGCGAGACATACTTCGCACCCGGCTCGCCCAGCTCGATCGGGCGGCCCGTGTTCTTCATGTCGTAATGGATCGGCGCCTGTCCGACATTGCGCGGGAAAGTCACCGGCAGCTTGCCCGATGGGTTGTAGTC
>CAMPGP010000010.1 GCA_946885545.1 uncultured Altererythrobacter sp. | reverse complement strand
CGCCAGTCGAGCATCCATTCGGGCTCGCGCTTCTTGGCGGAGATGAAGCGGACGGTGTCCTCGTTCAGGCCTTTCGGCGCGAACTCGGTGTCGATGTCCGAATGCCAGCCGAATTCGTACTCGGCGGCCTTGGCGGCAGCCTCGCGCGCTTCGACGTCGGTTACGGTGTCGGCTTTGATGTCGACCTGTTCGTTCATGCCATTTCCTTCGCGCCGGCGAGCTGCGTCAGCGGGATTCCCGCCAGCGCGCCACGAAGCGCCTGATTCACCATTGGCCAGTGCGGCCTGACTCGGCAGTCGTGGTCCATCGCACATTCGCCCTCAATGCAGGTCGCGAGCGCGATCGGACCTTCGACCGCCTCGACGATATCGGCTAGCGTGATCGCCGCCGCCGGACGTGCGAGTTGCAAGCCGCCGCCCGCGCCGCGCACAGAGCGCAACAATCCGGCCGCCGACAGCTTGCTGACCAGCTTGGCCACGGTCGGCGCGGGAAGGCCCGTTTCCGCTGCAAGCTCGGCTGCACTGGTGCGCCCGCCACCACAGTGGCGCGCGGCCGCGCTCATGGTGACGACCGCATAGTCGGCGAGGTTGGAGAGGCGCATAGTCTAATCGGACCGTTTCGTTCCGATTTCACCTATGCACCGCTCCCGCCGCTTTCAACGGAAAACCGCCTGTTGCGAGTCGTTAGCAACCGCCCCGGACGGTGACCCTATCCGGCCTTTTCGTTTGCGATCCAGGCATCGACGTTCTCCTCCATGATCGACAGCGGAACGGGCCCGGTGGACAGGATCGCATCGTGGAAACCGCGGATGTCGAACTGGCTCCCCAGTTCGGCGCGCGCCTTCTCGCGCAGTTCCATGATCTTGAGTTTGCCGATCATGTAGGCGGTCGCCTGGCCCGGATAGACTGTGTAGCGCTCGATCGCCTTGCGGATGTCGCCTTCGGGATTGGGGGTGTTTTCGGTGAGGTACTGGATCGCCTCCTCGCGACTCCAGCGCTTGTGATGGATACCCGTATCCACAACCAGTCGACAGGCTCTCCACAGCTCCATCCCCAGCCTGCCGAAGTCCGAATAGGGATCGGTGTAGAAGCCCATGTCCTTGCCCAGTTCCTCGGCATAGAGGCCCCAGCCTTCGGAATAGGCGGTCACACCGCCGAATCGGCGGAAGGGCGGCACGTCGCCGAGCTGGGTCTGGATCGAGAGCTGCAGGTGATGCCCGGGCAGCCCTTCGTGATAGAACAACGCCTCGAGCTCGTTCTTCGACATGTCCTTCAGGTTGTAGAGGTTCACGTAATAGGTGCCGGGGCGCGATCCGTCGGGTGCGGGGCGCGAATAGAACGCCTTGCCCGCGCTCTGCTCGCGAAACGCCTCGACCGGCTTCACTACCAGCGGATCGGTCGGCAGGGTGGAAAAGAACTTGGGCAGCGCCGCTTCCATCGCCACCCGGTGCTTCTCGACGTCGGCGAGATAGGCCTCGCGCGTGTCGTAGAAGAAGCGCGGCTCGGTGCGCGCGTATTCGAAGAATTCCTGCAGCGTGCCGTCGAACCTCACCTTGGCCATGATCGCGCGCATCTCGCCGTGGATGCGTTCGACGTTGTCGAGACCGATCTGGTGGATCTGGTCTGCGGTGAGGTCGGTGGTGGTGTAGTTCTTCAGCAGCGCGGCATAGTAGTCCGCGCCCTCGGGCAACCGCCAGATGCCGTCATCGGTCGGCGCGTTCGGCTGCTGGCGCTTCATCTCGGCGAGCAGGCGTTCGTAGGCGGGGCGGGCAGTTCCGTTCCATGCCGCGGCAGCCTGTGCGTTCAGTTCCGTACTGTCGGTCGTGGGCAGGCCGAGCTTGCCGACCTTGGCTGCGAAATCCTCCAGCACTGCATTGTCGTCGCCCGCCTCGAGCAGGTTCTCGATGTCGGAGATGACATAGGGATAGACCCAGTCGGGCGGCATCACGCCCGCCGCGGCGCGTTCGCGCGATTCGGCGGTGAGCGTGTCGAGCACCGTGCCGAGACCTTCGATGCGGCTGACATAGGCGCGCGCCTGCGATGCGTCCACGATCGAGTGGATGTTGATCAGGAAGGCGGGCAAGTCGCTCTGCGCGCCGTTCATCTGGTCGAACACGTAGCCGTATTCGCGATAGGGGAACAGCGAGGCGCTGCGCTGCGCCATCGCATCGAACAACCGGTAGCTGAGCGAATCCTGCGCAGGCAGCGCGGCGGGATCGTAGCCGTCTCGCATCGTCGCGGCGGTGTTCTGGAGCAGCTGCTGCTCGCGCAGATCGGCCGCGTCGGTGAAATCTCCCCATTCGCCGTAGGTCTCATCGCGGATTCCCCGGTAGGACTTGCCCATCGGCGAGAGCGCGAGTTGCGCCTCGTCGTAGCTGCGGAACAGCGCGTTGACGTCGTCGGCAGGCTCCGGCGAAGCGAGCGGTTGGCCAGCCGCCTCCACCCCTCGCGACTCGTTCGGTCCGGCTACGCAGCCGGCAAGCGCCAAGGCCAGGGCGGAAATTCCGGCGGACAGGTAAACCTTCTTCACGTGCGACCCTTCCTCTCTCCTTCGGGATGGGCGGGCTTGTGCCGCGAAACGCCGCTTGTGGCCAGTACCGGGCCAAAAAAGGGGCGACGCTCCGGATGGAGCGCCGCCCTTGAAAGGCAAGGAACTCATCGCATCGCTGCTTTGAGCCCTTCGGGTCGCGCAGCCTTTCTAGCGCGAGTCTATTGCGAACGATTGTATGGATGCGACAAGCGATGACGAAACTTCCTTCCAGATAAATGTTGGTTTCGATGTTTCCGTCCCCGGTCGACAGGTGCCATGGCGCTTGCCATAGGCTAACCCCCATGCTGTTCGAACTGGCTCGTCCGGCGCTCTTCGCGCTCGCCCCCGAAACTGCGCATCGCACGACGATAGCGGCGCTGAAGTTCGCTCCCCGCAAGCATCCGCCCGCGCATGGCCCGCTCGCGACCGAGGTCGCCGGGCTGTCCTTTCCCAATCCGGTGGGCATGGCGGCGGGGTTCGACAAGGACGGCGAAGTGCCTGACGCGGTGCTGGGCCTCGGCTTCGGGTTCGTCGAGATCGGATCCATCACGTCGCTGCCGCAGGCGGGCAACCCAAAGCCGCGGCTGTTTCGGCTTGAGCGCGACCGCGCGGTGATCAACCGGATGGGCTTCAACAACGGCGGGGCCGACGCCGCTGAGGCTCGGCTGATGCGCCGCGCAGGGCGCCCGGGGATCGTCGGCGTCAATATCGGGGCGAACAAGGACTCGACCGACCGGATCGCCGACTACGCCTTGCTGACCCGCCGGTTCTCGCCGCTGGCGAGCTACCTGACGGTGAACATCTCCAGCCCCAACACCCCCGGGCTGCGCGCCTTGCAGGACGAAGGCGCGCTCGTCGCGCTGCTCGAGGCCGTGCTCGACGCGCGCCCGGCGGAGGGCCCGCCGGTCTTCCTCAAGGTCGCGCCCGATCTGGAGCCCGCCGACATCGACGCAATCGCCCGGATCGCGCTCGACAAGCGGCTCGGTGCGCTGATCGTCTCGAACACCACGATCTCGCGCCCGCCGCTCGCTTCGCGCGACGCGGGTGAGGCGGGCGGACTTTCGGGCGCGCCGTTGCGGGATCTGGCGCAAGCTCGGCTGCGCGATTTCCGCAAGGCGACCGGCGGGGCAATCCCGCTGATCGGCGTGGGCGGGATTTCCAGCGCGGAGGACGCCTGGGCGCGCGTTCGCGCTGGCGCCAGTCTCGTGCAACTCTACAGCGCTATGGTTTACGAAGGCCCCGGTCTCGCCCGGCGGATCGTGCGCGGAATGGAGGAACTGATGCGCCGCGACGGCTTCGCAACGCTTGCCGAGGCGGTCGGGAGCGAATAGCTCGCGGGCCATGTTCCGCAATTTCGCCGCTTCGTTCGCCGCGCTCGCCCTCGCCGGGTGTGCGACCGTCCCCACCGCCGCTCCCGCAGCGCCCGCCGCCACCGATGTCGGTGTAGTCAGCGCTGCCGATCCGCGCGCCGAGGCGGCGGGCATGGCGATGCTGCGCAAGGGCGGCAGCGCGACCGATGCGGCGATCGCGACGATGCTCGCGCTGACCGTGGTCGAACCGCAGAGCAGCGGCATCGGCGGCGGCGGCTTCATGGTCCGCGGCGCGGCGGACGGCGCCGTCGAAACCTTCGACGGGCGCGAGAAGGCCCCCGCTGGCGCGACGCCCGAATGGTTCCTGCGCGAAGACGGCTCGCTCCCCTCGTTCGGCGAATCGATCAAGAGCGGGCTCAGCGTCGGGGTGCCGGGCAACGTGGCGCTCGCGGCACTGGCGCACGAGCAGCACGGCAAGCTGCCGTGGGCCAAGCTGTTCGAACCCGCGATCGCGCTCGCCCGCGACGGCTTCCGGATCAACCCGCGGCTCAACGGCTCGCTCGCTTCGACCGCCGAACGCGCAGGCTGGACCGAAACCGGTCGCTCGCTGTTCTTCGACACGGCGGGCAAGCCGCATCCCGCAGGCCATCTGGTTGTGAACGAGGAACTGGCGCGGACCTTCGAAGCGCTTGCCGCGGCCGGTCCGCAAGCCTTCTACCGCGGCCCGCGCGCCGAGGCGCTCGCTGCCACTGTCGCCGCCGAAACGCCGCGCCAAGGCGCTATGACCACGGCCGACCTCGCGGCCTACGAAGCCAAGTCGCGCGACGCGGTCTGCGGCACCTATCGCGAATATCGCATCTGCGGGATGGGCCCGCCGACCTCGGGCGGAATCGCGGTGCTGCAGATCCTCGGCCAGCTCGAGCGCTTCGACCTCGCAGCGCTCGGGGCGCAGAATCCGGTGACCTGGCACCTGTTTCTCGAATCGCAGCGCCTGGCCTATGCCGACCGCGAGCTGTACGCGGCGGACAGCGATTTCGTGGCCGTTCCTGTCGCCGGCCTGATCGATCCGGCCTACCTGTCGCGGCGCAGCGCGCTGATCGATCCCGGTTCGACGATGGAAACCGTGGCCGCCGGGGTCCCCGCGGGCGCGCCGATGGCGCTCGCCGACGGCGACGAACCGGAAGAACGCGGCACCTCGCACTTCGCGGTAGTCGATGCCGACGACACGATGGTCAGCTACACCTCCACCGTCGAAAGCGCGTTCGGATCGGGCCTGATGAGCGGCGGCTTTTACCTGAACAACGAACTCACCGATTTCAGCCGCTCGCCGCGGGTCGACGGGCGCCTCGTCGCCAACCGGGTCGAAGGGGGCAAGCGCCCGCGCAGCTCGATGGCCCCGGTGGTGGTGTGGGATCCGCAGGGCCGCCCGGTGCTGGCGATCGGCGCGGCGGGCGGCAGCACGATCCCGGTCCAGACGGCGCGCAGCATCATCGGCATCATCGATTTCGGTATGGACGCCGAAACGGCTCTCGGGATGCCCTTCACGATGGCCTACGGCGATGCCGTGACGGTCGAGAAGGGAACCTGGATGGAGCAGGCCATGCCGCGCTTCGTCGCGCTGGGTCACGCAAAGATTTCGGCTCGCGAGGCCGGAGCCAAGGCCAACGCCGTGCTCCGTCGGGGCGAGAGCTGGGTCAGCGCGCGCGATCCGCGGATCGAGGCGCAACTCATCCTGCCCTGAAGGCATCCGAGCGGGCTTGCCGCTGCGGCGGCGCGCGCGTACTCCCCGCAGACCGGTCGCAAATGAAACCGGATGCGGGAGCAGGAGCTCAAAGACTTGCAATTGTCCGACATCGACTCGGCGAACAATCTCGTCGAACTCTTCCTGAAGCGCGCGGATGCCAAGGGCGATGCGCCGTTTCTCGGCGCGAAACGCGGCGGCACATGGCAGACCATGTCATGGCGCGAAGCGGCCGGGAAAGTCTGCGTGCTGGCCGAGAACCTGCGCGCCCTCGGGCTCGAAAGCGGCGACCGGGTGATGCTGGTCAGCGAGAACCGGCCCGAATGGTGCATTGCGGACCTCGCTATCATGGCCGCGGGCTGCGTGACGGTTCCGACCTATACGACCAATACCGAGCGCGACCATGCGCACATCCTCGACAATTCGGGTGCGCGCGCGGTGATCGTGTCGACCGAGAAGCTTTCGCAGCCGCTGTTGCCCGCGATCATGCGGACAGGGCTGGCCGAACACGTCATTCCGATCGACGGAATCCGCCAGTATCAATCGGGCGGGCTTGCCTGCCACGGCTGGTCGGGCATGACGACCGGCGACGCTGCCGCTGCACACAAGGCCGTCGACGAGCGCATCGCGGGCATCGGGCGCGCCGACACCGCATGCATCATCTACACCAGCGGCACCGGCGGTGCGCCGCGCGGCGTGCTGCAGCATCACGGCGCGATCCTGTGCAACGTCGCGGGCGCGGCCGATATCCTGTCGCAGGACTTCGGCCTGGACGACGACGAACGTTTCCTCTCGTTTCTCCCCCTGAGCCACGCCTACGAGCACACCGGTGGGCAGTACCTCCCCATCGCGGTGGGCGCGGAGATTTACTACGCCGAGGGGCTCGAGAAGCTCGCGAGCAACATCGAGGAGACACGCCCGACGATCATGGTCGTGGTCCCGCGCCTGTTCGAGGTCTTGCGCCAGCGGATCATGAAGCAGGTCGACAAGCAGGGCGGTGCGGCCAAGGCACTGATGGACCGTGCGCTCAATCTCGGCCAGCGCCGCGCGGAAGGGCGCTACCGTCTGGGCGACAAGACGCTGAACCTGGTTCTCGAGCGGTTGCTGCGACCCAAGATCCGCCAGCGCTTCGGCGGACGAATCAAGGCGATGGTTTCGGGCGGTGCGCCGCTCAATCCGGAAGTCGGGCTGTTCTTCGAAGCGATGGGGCTGACCATGCTCCAGGGCTACGGCCAGACCGAAGCCGGGCCGGTGATCAGCTGCAACCGCCCGCGTGCGGGGATCGCGATGCACACCGTCGGCCCGCCGATGCGCGGGGTCGAGATCCGGATCGCGGAGGACGGCGAGATCCTCTGCCGCGGCGAACTGGTGATGAAGGGATACTGGCAGAACAAGGCCGAGACCGAGCGCACGCTCAGGGACGGCTGGCTCCACACGGGCGACATCGGGCATCTCGACGAGAAAGGCCGGATCGTCATCACCGATCGCAAGAAGGACATGATCGTCAACGACAAGGGCGACAATGTCGCGCCGCAAAAGCTCGAAGGGATGCTGACGCTGCGGCCCGAGATCGCGCAGGCGATGGTGAGCGGCGACAAGCGGCCCTACATCGTCGGGCT
The DNA here is from genome assembly GCA_946885545.1 of uncultured Altererythrobacter sp. Next base: position 14,469 of record CAMPGP010000010.1, on the reverse strand, counting down.
GATCGTACCCGACGCCGAGTGGGCTCTGGACTGGGCCAACGCCAACGATATCCGTTTCGACATGAAGGATCTGCAGGGGCTACCTGCGTTCCGTGCCGCGGTGCGTGGCGCGATCGACGCGGTCAACCAGGATCTGTCGGTGGTCGAGAAAGTCCGCCAGTTCGCCTTCGCCGACGAGCCGTTCGGGATCGAGAACGAGGAAATGACGCCGTCTCTGAAGATCCGTCGGCACAAGATCCGCGAGCGATACGGCGACCGGCTGGACGCACTCTATCGCGGCTAGGGCACGATGGTCGTGAACAGGTAGGTCGCGAAGATCGTCAGATGGATCACGCCTTGGACCATCGTCGTGCGCCCGCGACCGAGCGTCAGCGTGGCGACCAGCAGCGTCAGGGCGAGCAGCACGGTGGTGCGCATCGAGAGGCCGAGCTCGAGCTCGAGGCCGAGCACGAGCGCCACGATCGCAACCGCCGGGATGGTCAGCCCGATCGTCGCCAGCGCGGAGCCGATCGCGAGGTTGAGGCTCGTCTGCACGCGATTCGCGCGCGCGGCGCGCAAGGCCGCGAAGCCTTCGGGCGCGAGCACGAGCGCGGCGATGATGATGCCCACCAGCGCGCGCGGCGCACCGATCGCGGCGACCCCGGCCTCGATCGTCGGCGATAGGTTCTTCGCCAGCAGCACGACCGCGATCAGCGCGATCACCAGCACGGCTGCCGAAGCGAGCGCCTTGGTTCGCGGTACGGGTGCCTCGTGCGCGTGGTCGTCGGCCTCGGGAATGTGGTGGAGGAAATGGTCACGGTGGCGGATCGTCTGCGCCACGACGAAGGTGGCGTAGATCAACAGCGAGATTATCGCGACGAACACCAGCTGCTGCGAATTGTAGAACGCCCCGCTTGCGCTGGTGGTGTAGTTCGGCAGCACCAGAGTGAGCACCGAGAGGGTCGCCAGCATCGCAAGGCCGGCACTCACGCCCGATTGGGTGTAGTGTTGCTCATGGTGCCGCTGCCCGCCGGTAAGCAGGCAAATCCCGACGATCCCGTTGATCGTGATCATGATCGCGGCGATCAGCGTGTCGCGCGCCAGCGCCTGCGCCTGCGCGCCCTCGCCAAGCATTATCGAGACGATCAGCGAACATTCGATGATGGTGACCGCCAGCGCCAGCACCAGCGTGCCGAACGGTTCGCCGAGAAAGTGTGCGAGGACTTCGGCATGATAGACCGCCGCCACGATCGCCCCGCCGAGCAGCAGCCCGATGACGAGCGAGGTGGCCAGCCCCTCCGGCTTGCCGAGCATGACCGCCGCGAGCGCCACCACAGGCGCGATCACGGACCACGCAGTGAGCCCGAACAGCGGAGCGCGAGGCGGGTCCGCGGGCGGAGAGGCGAGATCTGGTCCGGTCTCGGAGCTTGTGTTCATGGGCAACCGCTAGCGACTAAAGCTCGGCGCGCCAATCGCGCGCGGCAGGTTCAGGCGGCTTCGCGGGCGATATATTCCGGAAAGAAACTGGGCGCGCGGTCCGACCAGCCGGGAGCCGTGGCGGCCGCCTCGCTCAACGACTGGAGGAGGACCTTGCGCCGGCTGGGCTTGATCTGCGGCAGCGCGCTGGCGGCACAGAATGCGCTGGGCAGCCACGGGCGCACGTCGGCGCCGAGCAGGCGCTCGTAGAGAAATCGGAAAGCCGAGAAGCACTCGATGCGTTCCTGGGCGAGATCGAACGCGGCGACGCGCGTCAGCTTGCCGATGAAACTCTCAATGCGGTCGAACCCGGTGTCCGCGGGCACGTTCGCGCGCAGAACCTTCAGCTCCTGGTAGGCGACGTACTGGCTGCGGATCGCCGCGTTTTCCTCCGCATCGCGCGCCCAGAGCTTGAACGCGTCCTGCCTTCCGAGGCCGATGTCGAGGCTGCGCTTGATGTAGCGTTGTTCGGCGGGCGAGAAACTCGCGAACTCGCGCATCTCGGCTATGGTCAACGAAGCGGTTGCGGCCTTGGGCATGTCGGCAATTCCCTGTTGCAGGGCCGACAATCGCGCAACTTGGTTAATTCGCGGTAACCAAGGATCGCTAAATCAATCCCGCGAGCGGGCTGGAGGGATCGGCGTACTTGCGGGTTGCCATGCGCCCGGAGAGGTAGGCGTCGCGGCCGGCCTCGACCGCCAGCTTCATCGCGCGGGCCATGCGGATCGGATCCTTCGCTTCGGCGATGGCGGTGTTCATCAGCACGCCGTCGCAGCCCAGCTCCATCGCTACCGCCGCGTCGCTGGCGGTGCCGACACCCGCGTCGACCAGCACCGGCACGCTCGCGCCCTCGACGATCAGGCGGATGGTGACGCGATTCTGGATCCCGAGCCCCGAGCCGATCGGCGCGCCCAGCGGCATGACCGCGACCGCGCCCGCTTCCTCCAGCTGCTTGGCCGCGATCGGATCGTCGACGCAATAGACCATCGGCAGGAAGCCTTCTTTGGCGAGCGTCTCGGTCGCCTTCAGCGTCTCGCGCATGTCGGGGTAGAGCGTGCGCGCCTCGCCCAGCACCTCGAGCTTGACCAGGTCCCAGCCGCCCGCCTCGCGCGCCAGGCGTAGCGTCCGGATCGCATCCTCGGCGGTGAAACAGCCCGCGGTGTTGGGCAGGTAGGTGGTCGTCTTGGGATCGATGAAATCGGTCAGCATCGGCGCCTTGGGATCGCTGACGTTGACCCGGCGCACCGCGACGGTGACGATTTCCGCGCCCGAGGCTTCGAGCGCTGCCGCGTTCTGCGCAAAGTCCTTGTACTTGCCGGTGCCGACGATCAGCCGCGAGCGGAAGGTGCGGCCCGCTACGGTCCAGGTGTCGTCCCGCGCGCTGTCGCCACCTCCCACGAAATGGACGATCTCCAGCGCATCGCCGTCAGCCAACGGCGCATCGCTCAGCGTCGAGCGCGGAATGATCTCGCCATTGCGCTCAACCGCGACCTTCTCGGGCGCAAGCTCCAGCTCGCGAACGAGCTCGGCGATCGTGGCGGCGGAACTCCGACGGGTTTCGCCGTTGACGGTCAGGGTGAGAGGGGGTGCCATGCCCCGCAGATAGCGCTCAATGCGCGTGGCGCAAGTTAAGCAGGTGCCCGAGCGAGACCAGCGCGACTCCGATCACCGTCAGCACCACTTCGCCGGTGCCGTGCGGCATGGCGAGCGCGCCGCCCATGAAAGTCAGCCCCATCATCGCCACCACGAATGGCGCAGCACGCCGGTGGGTCAGCGCGCCCCAGCCGATCGCGACAGCCGCGATGACCAGCGCGATGGCGAGCCCGAACCGGTGGATGGCGGGAGCGAACAGGAATTCCCCGCCGATGCCTAGCGCCGAAACGATCACGATCGATGCGATGCAATGCAAGACGCACAGTCCGGACAGGACAATGCCGGCGCGGTCGAGCCGCCCGCGAATCGAGGGAATGAATTTGCCCATGGGTGCGATGCATGTATGTGACATTGTAACATCCCGCAAGCCCCACTTTTCGCAATCTGCGACGAGCCAACAAGGGCTTGCGATTTACGGGCGGGCGCCGCATCAGGCGCGCCATGGTCGCGAGCACCGCCGCAGAGGCCGAGATGCCCCAATCGCCGCCCGTCGCCGGGCGGCCCGAGGCCCTCGTCCGCTGGCTGTGGGTGGTCGCGTGGATCATCGTCGCGATGGTCGTGGTCGGCGGCATCACGCGCCTGACCGAGTCGGGACTTTCGATCACCGAGTGGAAGCCGGTGACGGGCGCGATCCCGCCGCTGAACGAGGCGCAGTGGCAGGCCGAGTTCGACGCCTACAAGCAGATCGGCGAATACCAGCAGATCACCGGCCCCGCCGGGATGACTCTGGCCGACTACAAGTTCATCTATTTCTGGGAATGGGCCCACCGTCTGCTCGGCCGCGTTCTCGGACTCGCGTTCGCGCTGCCGCTGGCCTGGTTCTGGGTCCGCAAGGCGATACCCGCAGGCTACATGCCGCGCCTGGTCGCGCTGCTCCTGCTCGGCGCGATGCAGGGGGCCTTCGGGTGGTTCATGGTCCGCTCGGGCCTGTCGGGCGAAATGACCGACGTCAGCCATTTCTGGCTCTCGATCCATCTTCTGACCGCGCTGTTCACGCTCGGCGGCATCGTCTGGACCGCGCTCGACCTCAAGCGGCTCGCGCAAATTCCCGATGCAAGACCCGCGCGGATGGGCGGCTTCGCGCTCGCCATTTCGCTGGTGGTCTTCATACAGCTTCTGCTCGGTGCCTGGGTCGCCGGGCTCAACGCGGGCCTCGCATCGGATACCTGGCCGCTGATGCAAGGGCGCCTCGTGCCCCAATATCAGACCGCCAACGGGATGTGGTGGGCGATCACCCACGATCCCTTCCTGATCCATTTCCTCCATCGATGGTGGGCCTGGGCCGCGGTCGCCGCGCTTATCGTGCTCGCGCGTAAGGTGCGGCCCTTCGAGCGCCGCGCATCGGTGGCGATCCACAGCGCGTTCGGCGTGCAGATCGTGCTCGGGATCGCCACGGTGTGGACAGGGGTGTCGCTGTGGGTCGCGACCGCGCACCAGTTCGTCGGCGCGCTGCTGGTCATGGCGACCGCATGGGGCCTGCACATCGTCGGACGCCGGCGGTGAGCGCGCTTGTCTGGTGCCCTTGCCCGGACGAGGATACCGCCATCGCGCTCGCCCGCCAGCTGATCGACGAGAACCTCGTCGCCTGCGGCAATGCGGTTGGGCCCATGCGATCGGTCTTCGCCTGGAATGGGGAGATCGCCGAGGCGCGCGAAACAGGCCTGCTGCTCAAGACCGACGCTGGGCAGCTCGACCGTGCGGTGGCCCGGCTGGAAGAGATCCATCCTTACGACGAGCCTGCCGTACTCGGCTGGCGATGCGACGCAGCGGGAAAGGCGACGGCGGCCTGGCTTTCGACATTGGGAGGCGGGGGACAGTGACACGGCGGCTCCGGCGGCGCGCCGTGCTGTCTGGCATGGCCGTGCTCGCTTGCCTTTATTCGGGCATTCCGCTCGCAGGTGCCGCAGGTGGCGCTCCGCGATTTACCGCTCCCAGCGGTCCGATGAAGCTGACGCGCGTGCTCGAGCGCGAGCTCGGCGACGGAAATTCGGTGGTCGTGACCCGGATTTGGCGCATACGCTTCCTGGAGGTCCCGGCGGGTTACCGCGTCGAGGGCGAGCAGATCGCCGTCGAGGTCGACGCTCCGCCGCGGCTTGCCGGTCTGGCCGAAGTCGAGCGGCGCAATCCGCAGGCGGGCCTGTTTCCGATCGCGCTCGATCGTGCGGGCATGATCGTCGGCGGCGAGCCGGCCGATATTCCCCCGATACCGGGCCTGACCGCCGCTGCCGAAGAGTATCTCGAAGGGGCGCCCGCCGACACGCGCGCCGAGGCGATGCGCTATACCATGGCTCTCCAGATGGCCGGGGCCCGAATGACCAGCCGCTGGCCGCAAGACGTGTTCTTTCCCGCCTCGGGTCCACGCAGCGATGAGCGTGCGGTTGGTCTGCCGTCCGGAGCCGAAGGCACGATTGCGGTCAGCTTCGACGGCCGTCTCGATCCTTCCGGGGCGCGCCTCGCGTGGGCGGAACGGCGGATTGTGACGCACCTCGGCGATAGCACGCGCACCTCGCTCGAAATGTGGCGGATGGAACCGCTCGATTAATCGCGGTATTATTTTACCTCCTCCGAAACCCGCCGTTTCGCTTGACTTTCGCGGGTCCAGCCGACAAATGCGCCGCTTCCGCGACCGCGCACAGCAGATTCGCGGCGCATGACATTTCGAAGGAAACCACAGCCATGAAGGCGCTCCACAAGAGCACCCGGTCGATCAAGCCGGCCGAGGTCGAGAAGAAGTGGCACCTGATCGATGCGGAAGGGCTGGTCGTCGGCCGCCTCGCAGCGATCGTCGCCAACATCCTGCGCGGCAAGCACAAGCCGAGCTACACCCCCCACGTCGACTGCGGCGATCACGTGATCGTGATCAACGCCGACAAGGTGCGGTTCACCGGCAAGAAGCTGAACGACAAGAAGTACTACAAGCACACCGGCTATGCCGGCGGGATCAAGGAAACGACCCCGGCCAAGGTGCTTGAAGGCCGCTTCCCCGAGCGCGTGCTCGAGAAGGCTGTCGAGCGCATGGTTCCGCGCGGTCCGCTTGGCCGCGACCAGATGCGCGCGCTGCACCTCTACGCCGGCACCGAGCATCCGCACGCGGGCCAGCAGCCCGAGACGCTCGACGTCGCTTCGCTCAATCGCAAGAACAAGGTGGCCAAGTAATGGCTGACGAAAAGAACACCGTGTCCGATCTCGCGGACCTCAAGGATCTCGCCGGCGAAGCTCCGGCCACCTCCGCCCCTGTCGAGGGTGCCGCCGAAGGTGAGACCGTCGAGGCTCCCGTCGTTCGCACCGGCCCCGCCGCCGTGCTCCGCGAAAAGGAAGTCGACGCGCAGGGCCGTTCCTACGCCACCGGCCGCCGCAAGGACGCCGTGGCCCGCGTCTGGCTCAAGCCGGGCACCGGCAAGGTGACCGTCAACGGCCGCGAGCAGGACGTCTACTTCGCGCGTCCGTCGCTGCGCCTGGTGATCAACCAGCCGTTCCTCGTCGCCGACCGCGAAGGCGCCTACGACGTCGTCGCGACGGTCAAGGGCGGCGGGTTGTCGGGCCAGGCCGGCGCGGTCAAGCACGGCATCAGCCAGGCGCTGAGCAAGTTCGAGCCCGAGCTGCGCGCCGCGGTCAAGGCCGCCGGCTTCCTGACCCGCGACAGCCGCGTGGTCGAGCGCAAGAAGTACGGCCGCGCCAAGGCCCGCCGCAGCTTCCAGTTCTCGAAGCGCTAAGCGACTTTCCGAATATCGGAACACCGAGAGGGCGGCTCCGCGAGGGGCCGCCCTTTTCGATTCCGGCTTCCTGACTATCTGGACGGACCGAGAGCCGGCCGAGGCTCGCGCGAGTTGACCCCGGCGCCAGCCTGCCCGAGGCTTCGGGCACACAGAAGAGGAAACGCATGCCGCATCACACACCGCTGATGGGAACGATCGTCGCGGGCTTCGTCGTGGCGTTCCTGATGGGTGCGCTGGCGCACAGGCTTCGGATTTCCCCCGTCGCAGGCTACCTGTTCGCAGGCGTTCTCGTGGGGCCGTTCACGCCGGGCTACGTCGCCGACGTAGCGCTCGCGAACGAGCTCGCAGAGATCGGCGTGATGCTGCTCATGTTCGGTGTCGGACTGCATTTCTCGCTTCGGGACCTCCTGTCGGTGAGGAAGATCGCGGTACCGGGGGCAGTGCTCCAGATCGCGGTCGCGACCGGCCTCGGCCTGGCTCTCGCGCTCTATCTCGGGTGGTCGGTCGCCGCCGGGCTCGTGTTCGGGCTCGCCCTGTCGGTGGCGAGCACGGTCGTACTGTTGCGCGCGCTGCAGGCCCGCAACCTGGTCGAGACCGATCGCGGGCGCATCGCCGTGGGCTGGCTGATCGTCGAGGATCTCGCGATGATCCTCGCACTGGTCCTGCTGCCGGCGTTCGCGGGAACGATGGGCGGAGAGGGCGGCGGTAGCGGAGGGGAAGGGGGCACCAACCTCGTCGCCGTCCTCGGCCTGACCGTGCTCAAGGTCGGGGCGTTCGTGGCGTTCATGCTGATCGTCGCGCGCCGCGTGATCCCGGCGGCGCTGCACTGGACCGCGCACACCGGCTCGCGCGAACTCTTCCGCCTCGCAGTGCTGTCGATCGCACTCGGCGTCGCGTTCGGCGCCGCCTACGTGTTCGACGTCTCGTTCGCGCTCGGCGCCTTCTTCGCGGGCATGATCCTGGGCGAGACCCAGTTGAGCCGCCGCGCCGCGGAAGAGACGCTGCCGCTGCGCGACGCCTTCGCGGTGCTGTTCTTCGTTTCGGTCGGCATGCTGTTCGATCCCTCGGTGGTGGTGGAACAGCCGGGCCCCGTCCTCGCGACGGTAGCGATCATCGTCGTCGGCAAGTCGCTGGCAGCCTGGGGCATCGTGCGCGCCTTCGGGCACAGCAATTCGATCGCTCTGACGGTCGCGGCCAGCCTCGCGCAGATCGGCGAGTTCTCGTTCATCCTCGCGGGGCTCGGCATGCAGGTCGGGGTGTTGCCGCCCGAGGGGCGGGATCTCATCCTGGCGGGCGCGATCTTCTCGATCCTGATCAACCCCTTCATCTTCACGGCCATCGTCGGCCGGCTCGGTGCCGCGAGGAAGCGCGAGGAAGCCGTCGCCCGTGAGCGCGAGGAAACGCGCCAGCGCCAACGTCGCGAGCACGTAATTCTCGTCGGGCACGGACGCGTCGGACGCCTGATCGCCGAAGGGACCGAAGACCTCGGAAGGGCGCTGGTGGTGATCGAGGAGCGCGCCGACCAGGCCCGGGAAGCGACCGCACTCGGCCGCGAGACGGTAGTCGGCAACGCCGCCGATCCGCGCGTTCTGGCTGAAGCCGGGATCGATCACGCCGCCAAGCTGATCGTCGCCATTCCCGAAGGGTTCGAAGGCGGCGCCATTGCCGAGCGCGCGCGACGGCTCAATCCCGAGATCGTGATCTTCGCCCGTGCGCATTCGGACGAAGAGGTCGCCCATCTCGAGCGCCTCGGCGTCGATCACGTGGTGATGGGCGAACGCGAAATCGCGCGCGCCATTCTCGGCCTCGCGGCTGCGCGCCGACCCGCCACCTGACTCGACCGCTCAGTGTACCGGCGGATCGACCCGCGGTATCTGACGCACGGGCGCGACCGGTTCGCCCGGCTGGCGCGGCGGGCGCGCATCCTCGGGCACGTCGTCGATCTGCATGTCGCGCGTGCGGATGTGTTCCAGATTGCGCACGCGCACGTCGAGAGTGGCGCCGTCCCAAGTCAGTTCGTTGAAACTCGGCGGGGTCGAGCGGGTGCGCTTCGACAGCGTACCTGCCCCGATCATCCGCACCGGACCGTTCTTCGTGTCCTCGACGATGTCGAATGCGTCGTGGACGTGACCCGAAAGGACCGCGAGCACGGGCCGCTTGGCCAGCGCGGCAAGCGCCTTGCTGCCGTGCCGGGTAAGCGCCGTTCCCGCCGTGCCGACTTCGCGCAGCGGGTGGTGGCAGGTGACCAGCGCTTGCGTCCCTTCGGGTAAGGCATCGATCGCTGCGAGGCACTTCCTCAAGGCCCGCGGGCTGACCCAGCCCTTCGACCAGTTGAGGCGCGGCTGCATGCGTACGGCGGTCTTGAGCGGCACGATGGCGAGGCCGGGCAGGTCGATCTCACGTTCGATCCGATCCTCGATCCCCCGAATCCGGCGATAAGGGTGAAAGAACCGTTCGAGGAGATTGAAGTAGGGCAGGTCGTGATTGCCGACTTCGACGGTCACCGGCACGTCGAGCGACTTGATCCAGTGGCACGCGGCATCGAATTCGCGCGTGCGGGCCCGCATCGTCAGATCCCCGGTGATCGCGACGGCGGCCGGTTCCTGCTCGGCGATCTCCTGCTTGACCCAGTCGAGCGCGCGGTTGTCCTCGAGCCCGAAATGAATGTCGCTGAGGTGGAAGAGAAGCGTGGTGTCAGCAGCCATTCTGGGTCGCTAGCAGATCGACCTCGCACGCGGCCACGACGAATTCCTCGTTCGCCTTGCCCTGCGCCGGTTCGCCGTCGATCAACAGCCCGATCGGCTTCCCGTCGCGATCGGTCACCTCGACGCGATCGATCAGGCCGAGCCGGTCGTGCGGCCCCTCGCGGAACTGCCGTCGCAACAGCGCCCAGCCCTGCTGAAGGTAATCACCGGGGCTTTCGGCGTGATAGGCGTCGAGCTGCATACCCCATTCGCCTGGGGTGATCTCGATCAGCGGATAGCCTTCCTCGCGCCCGAGACGGGGCTTCGCGCAGCACAGCGTCGATCCGCCCGTCGTCTCGGCCAAGGCCTCGCTCGCGCTGCCCGCCATCCCCGCGATGTCGACATCGCGCATCGCCTCGCGCACCGCGTACCATGCAGTTCCAGGCCCCGCGAGCAGCCCCGCGAGCGCATCGCCGTACGCGGTGCGCGCCACCTTGGGCCGCACCATCCGTGCCGCTCCAGCGCCCACCCGCGTGACGATCTCTTCGGTCGGCGATTCGCCATGGAGGCGTTTGGCGAGCAAGTTCATCGTGCCCCCGGGAAGAACGAGAATCGCGCCTTCCCAGCCGTAGAGACCGGTCACAGCCGCGTTCACCGTGCCATCGCCGGCATAGATCGCCAGCGTCTCCACGCCGGCATTGTCGAGCATCGTCGCATCAGGGAGTGGTTCGTCGGGAAATTCGATGCGCCGTTGAAGCGAGAAGCCGTTCGCGCCGCAGCAGGTCTCGAGGGCTTCGATGGCAGCGGGCGTATTGCTGCCGCTGGCGGGATTGGCGATCAGCCAGAGCGGGCGCGCGTCGGTCATGCGAGCGAAGCGCCGGACGGGCCCAAGCGTTCCCGTGCCTGCGCTAAATTCGCCCGGTGAGGATCAGCCACGCGGAAGCGAGGTTGAGGCCGGTGTAGAGAAGATAGGCCCAGGCAAGATTGGGCCAGCCGTTGGCGACGAGCAGCATGGCAGCGAGCAGCACCAGAAACTCGCTCAGCAGCGTGATTCGCCCGCCGAGCATGTGAACGAACCACGGCATCCGCCCCAGCAGCGGGTGCCCGCTTTCGAGCACCGCCTTGTGCAGGGCGAAGTTCCCGATCCCTAGGATGAAGATGAGGATCACGGCCATGCGCGCATAATGCACCCGCACCCGTCGTTTGCCAAACGCGGTTCGTCGGGCGGTTCGATGCATCCGTCCGGGGCCCGCTACGCCGGTCGACCGTTTGCGGGCCACGGTCGACATGCGCGTGAGGCCGGTTCCGGGCGAGCGTATTCCAAGACTTGCGAGGCGCCTCCGCCCCGTTCGAGTGAGGCACCCGCAACTGGAGGAACCGACGATGAAACGTCCCTTTACCATGCTCGCGGCAATTGCCGTGCTCGGCACCACGGCCGCCCCCGCCTACGCCGATGATTCGCTCAGGGTCTCCTATCGCGATCTCGATCTCACCACCGCCAAGGGACAGGAGACGCTCGATCGCAGGATCGATTCCGCGGCGCGCAAGTATTGCGGCCTCGGTCAACTTACCGGAACACGCCTCGCGTCGCCGCAGGCGCGCCAGTGCTACGCCGAAACGATGAAGCAGGCGAAGGCTCAGTTCGCGGCCATCGTCGAGGCGAAGCGGCTCGGCGGCTAAACACCTCTCTCCCCCGAGGGCATGGCTTTAGTCGCCATTCGGCCCGGACCGGTCCAGTCCCCCGGTCCGGGTCGAACTTGTTTAGGAGGAGGCGAAATCGGCGGCACGGTGTCGGTGGTGGACCGACGCGACCAGGGCGTCAGCGCCCCGCCATCGCCTTGACCTTCGGGAGGTAGGTGCGCCCGATACGCAGCGCCTCGCCGTCCTCGAGCTCCGCCGACCACACTCCGAGCCCGTCGTGACGCAGGCCGCGAATACGATCCTTCCGGAGGATGGTAGAGCGGTGGATGCGGATGAATTCGGCCGGGTCGAGGCGCTCTTCCAGGCCAGCGATCGTCTGCAGCAGCAGGTAGCTGCGATCGCCGAGGTGCAGGCGCACGTAGTCGCGCTCGGCGTCGATACGGTCGATCTGGTCGATCTCGACCCGCAAGAGCTCCGACCGATGGGGCACCCACAGCTCGTCGAGCCATTTGCTGTCGCTGCGTGCGGGGCGCGTGCGGCGCGAAACCGCGCGCTCGATCGCCCGCGACAGCCGTTCGTGCGCCACCGGTTTGAGAACGTAGTCGACCGCGTCGAGATCGAACGCCTCGACCGCGAAATGATCGTGTGCGGTGACGAAGATTACCGCAGGCGGCCGTTCGCGTTCGGCCAGCTTGCGCGCGACCGCGAGCCCATCGGCCTCGGGCATGGTCATGTCGAGCAGGATCAGATCGGGCGCCAACGCCTCCACCAGCCGCAGTGCGGCGGCGCCGTCGCTTGCAGTGCCGACCACGGCGAGTTCGGGCAGCTTGGCGCAGATTACCTGCATGCGTTCGACCGCGAGCGGCTCGTCGTCGACGATCAGTGTGCGCAGCGGCCTTGTTTCGGGTTCGTCAGCCATGTTTCACCAGCGGTATGCGGATTTCGGTGAGATAGCCTCCGCCTTCGACGGGGCCCGAGGTGATCACTGCGTCGTTGCCGAAGCGCGCGTGCAGCCGGTCGCGAACGTTGGCGAGCCCGATGCCGAAGCCACCGCCACCCGAGGTGCCCGGTCCATCGTCCTCGACCGTGATCGCCAGACGCCCATAGTCCTCGCGCGCAGCGATCCGGATCGTGATGGGCACCTTGTGGGGCGCGACGGCGTATTTGACCGAATTCTCGACCAGCGGCTGGAGGATCATGCCTGGGACCCGCGCCTCGGCAAGCTCGGGCGGCAGTTCGAAGCGGGTGGCAAGCCGGTCGGGAAAGCGCACCGCCTCGATCGCGAGATACTGTCGCTGGAGCTCGAACTCGTCGACCAGGGCGGTGTCGGTGGACGGATCGTCGGCGAGGCTGTGGCGATAGAACCCGGCGATCGACTGGATCATGGTTTCGGCGCGCTCGGTCTTGCCCGTCATTACCAGCGCCGACAGCGAGTTCAGGGTATTGAACAGGAAGTGCGGGTTCACCTGATAGCGCAAACTGCGCAGTTCGGCCGCCTTCGCTGCGCTGCGGAACCGCTCCTCGCGCCGTTCGGCCGCGCGCGCCTGTGCACCGGCGAGCATGGCGAAATAGAGTGACGCCCAGGCGAGCAGAAGAAAATAGCGGCCGAGTGCGATGTCGATGATCTGGCGCCACTGGTCCGACCGTGTCGGAGCCGGCGCAATCATCACGCTGGTCGGAGCCCCCGGCGCGACCGCATCGCTGCTGACGCCCAGACCGGTCAGGTCGCCAACGCGCTCGGGCGGAATGTCGACCAGCAGATTGCCCGCCTCGTCGCGGCGGATGTTGATCCCTCGCTCCTCGCCGAAGTTCTTTTCCTCCTGGCGCTGGATCTCGGCGAATATCCACTGGTTCGTTTGCGCGATCGGGATCGATACCGGGATCGCGATCAGTACCGCGGCGAGGATCTTCACCCACAGCGCACGATTGTCGAACAGTCGCAGGATCGCCCACAGCAGGACCGTCATCGCCACGCCAACCAGCGTCACCAGTCCTCGACGCCAGAGCATCTCTGTCTGCATCTCGAACCCGGCGATGCTCGCTCGCGCCGTCGTGAGCAGGAAATAGCACAGCCACAGTCCGACCATCGAGGCCAGCACGGTCACGACCGGCACGCGCGCGCGTTCATGTAGGGGGAGAGGTTCCACCATGTTCAGTTCCCCCTCTAGCCGCGAAGCCGTCGCCTTGACCATCTCGGTCGTCGGAAGGCCTTTACGCTTCGTCGAACCGCCTCGCGGGCACCGACCGAATCAGGAAAGCAGGCCTTCGCGTGCGATTCTCTCCTTCCACTGCGCGGGCGCCAGCGTGTGGACGTTGTTGCCCGCCGCATCGACCGCCACCGTCACCGGCATGTCCTCGACGGTGAATTCGTAGATCGCTTCCATGCCCAGGTCTTCGAAGCCGACCACTTTCGCCTCCTTGATCGCGCGCGCCACCAGATATGCCGCGCCGCCGGTCGCCATCAGGTAGGCGACCTTGAAGCGGCTGATCACCTCGACCGCATCCGCCCCGCGCTCGGCCTTCCCGATCATCGCCAGCAGCCCGAGGTCGAGCATCATCTCGGTGAACTTGTCCATCCGCGTAGCGGTGGTGGGCCCGGCGGGGCCGACGACCTCACCCATTACCGGATCGACCGGGCCGACGTAGTAGATCGCGCGGCCGCGGAAATCGACCGGCAGTTCCTCGCCCTTGGACAGCATGTCCTGGATGCGCTTGTGCGCCGCGTCGCGCCCGGTGAGCATATTGCCCGAGACCAGCAGGCGGTCGCCGTGCTGCCAGCTTTCGACCTCCTCTTTCGTCAGCGTGTCGAGGTTCACGCGCTTGGCCGCGGCGTCGGGCTGCCAGTGGACATCGGGCCATTCGTCGAGTCTGGGCGGTTCGAGATAGGCCGGGCCCGAACCGTCGAGCGTGAAATGCGCATGGCGCGTCGCGGCGCAGTTGGGGATCATCGCCACCGGCTTGCCCGCCGCGTGGCAGGGCGCATCGTAGATCTTCACGTCGAGCACCGTGGAAAGGCCGCCGAGCCCCTGCGCGCCGACGCCCTGCGCGTTGACCGCGTCGTAGATCTCGATCCGCAGCTTCTCGATATCGCTCTGCGGACCGCGCGCCTTCAACTGCGCCATGTCGATCGGGTCCATCAGGCTCTGCTTGGCGAGCTTCATGCAGTGTTCGGCGGTGCCGCCGATGCCGATCCCGAGCATGCCCGGTGGACACCAGCCCGCACCCATCGAGGGAATCTGCTCGAGCACCCATGCAACGATATTGTCGCTCGGGTTCATCATCTTGAACTTGGACTTGTTCTCGCTGCCGCCGCCCTTGGC
>CAMPGP010000009.1 GCA_946885545.1 uncultured Altererythrobacter sp. | reverse complement strand
TCGAACTCGGCCGTGAAACCGGACAGCGCCGATGGTACTAACGCTCAAGCGTTGGGAGAGTAGGTCGTCGCCAGGCATTGTAGCCGGCGGATGCGCGGTAAAAAAAACCCATTCACAGTCAGGGCCTCGTGCCCTTTTTCCAAGAGGGCCCACGCGGCCCTCTTCGCGTCTCCGGAAGGCGCGTACATCGGTGCCGCGGGGTGGAGCAGTCCGGTAGCTCGTCAGGCTCATAACCTGAAGGTCGTTGGTTCAAATCCAACCCCCGCAACCACCATCGGTTCGATCCGAATAAGAATACCCCGTCGTTTCCGGCGGGGTTTTTGTGTTTGGTACGCGAGCAGTAATGCTCGGTGCGGATTTCGGCGTGGCCAACTGTTGGCAAACCGACCGCGACCGCGGACTTTGCTCGCAGGGCCCGACGACCCCGTTCAATCGCTGAGTGGAAGCCTGAGCTCGAAAGTGCTCCCCTCGCCCGGGGCGCTGCGTTGGAGGACGATTTGACCGCCGTGCAGCTCGACCAGCTGCTTCACGAGGGCGAGGCCTATGCCGAGCCCGTCCTTCACGATGCCGCTGCCAGTATCGACCTGCTCGAAGATCTCGAAAATCCGGTCTTGCGCGTCCGGGTCGATGCCGATGCCGTTGTCGGACACCTCGAGAACGGCCCAGGCTTCTTCGGTGCGGACCGTCACGCGTATTTCGCCTCCTGGCGGCGTGTATTTCGCCGCGTTGCCGACGAGGTTGCTGATGATCTGGGTGAGCCGTGCCGGATCGGCGTCGAGGCTGATCGGATCCGGCGAGATGTCGAGGTGAAGGGCGTGGCCCGCCGTGTCGATCGACGGCCGGACGGTGTCGAGCGCGAAACCCATCACCGCATCCAGCAGCAGTTTCTCCTTCTTCAGCAAAATCTTGCCCTGTTCGATCCGCGTGATGTCGAGCAGGTCGTCGATGAGGCGCGTGACGTGCCCGATGTTCTGCCGCATCGCACCGCGGACCTGCGCGTGATCGACCCGGCCGTCACTCTTCTCGAGCAGGTTCAGACCGGACGAGAGCACCATCATCGGGTTGCGCAATTCATGGCCCAGCACGGCCAGGAAGCGGTTTTTCTGCCGGTCGGCCATCTGCAGCGCCGCGGTGAGGGCCGCGAGTTCGTCGCGCTGCGCCGCGATCTGGCGCCGCTGATCGTAGATCTCGAGGAACACGTTCGCCTTCGACCGCAGCACGTCGGCCTCGATCGGCTTCTGGATGAAATCGACCGCACCCGCCTCATATCCGCGGAAACGGCGCGACGCGTCCCCCGTCCCGGCGGTGACGAAGATGATCGGGATGTGCCGCGAGCGGTCGTTCGCGCGCATGAACTCGGCGAGTTCGAAGCCGTCCATTCCCGGCATCTGCACGTCGAGCAGTGCGAGCGCGTAGTCGTGCGCCAGCAATAGCTCCAGCGCCTCTTCTCCGCTGCGCGCGGTATGGAAATCCAGCCCGTCGCGCTTCAGGAGCGCCTTCAGGGCGAGCAGGTTCTCTTCGAGGTCGTCGACCAGCAGGAACTTCACGGGGTCGGTCGGCAGGATCATCGGGCCATCGGCGCTTTCAGGAAGGTTACGATCTCGTCGAGGCTCATGGCCGTCGCCGAAGGGAAGGCCGCGAGCGCAGCGATCGGCATCGTTGCCGCTTCGGCAGTTGCAGGGTCCTGAACGATGGCGACACCGCCCGCTTGGCCGATGGCCTTCAGGCCTTGCGCTCCATCGTGGTTGGCGCCGGTCAGCACGATACCCGTCAGCGCGGAGCCGAAGGCATCGGCGGCGGTTTCGAACAGGACGTCGATTGCGGGCCGCGAATGGTTGACCGGCTCGTCGGACGACAGCGCGAGCGCGTCTTCGGTCTCGACCAGCAGGTGATAGTCGGGCGGCGCGAAATAGACCGTACCGGCGCGCAGCGGCTCCTTGTCTTCCGCCTCCTTGACCTCGAGCTGGCACTTGCGCGCGAACAGCTCGACCAGCGCGTTGTCCTTGCTCGGGGGTACGTGGATGACGACCAGCACGGGGGTCGGAAAGCCTGGGGGCAGGGCGGGGAGGATGTGCGAGAGCGCCTGAACCCCGCCGGCCGACGCTCCGATGACGATGGCGCGCGCGGTCATGGCTCCGTCCTCCGGTAGATCTTCTCTTCGCGCACGAAATTGGAAAACGCATCGGCGTGGGCGGAAAAGCGCAGGCTTTCCTTCGAACCGATGCCCAGGAACCCCCGCCGCGCGAGCGAATCGCGGAACAGCGCGACCGCGCGATCCTGCAACTCGCGGTCGAAATAGATCAGGACGTTGCGGCAGGAGATCAGGTGCATCTCGCCGAATGCCGCATCGGTGACGAGGCTGTGGTCGGAAAACACGGTCCGGCTGCGCAGCGACTTGTCGAAGACCGCGCGTCCGTAGTCGGCGGTGTAGTAGTCCGACAGCGAGGAATGCCCGCCCGACTTCTGGTGGTTTTCGGTGAAGAGGCGGATCCGGTCGAGCGGAAAGACGCCCGCCTGCGCGGCCTTGAGCGCCGCGGGGTTGATGTCCGTCGCATAGAACATCGTCTTTTCGGCAAGTCCTTCCTCGTGAAACAGGATGGAGAGCGAATAGAGCTCTTCGCCGTGGCTGCACCCTGCCACCCACACCTTGAGCGAGGGATAGGTGCGCAGGTGCGGAATGACCTTCTCGCGCAGCGCGCGGAAGTAGGACGGATCGCGGAACATCTCGCTGACCTGCACGGTCAGGTAGTTCAGCAGGAGCGGAAGCATCGTCTCGTCGTGGAGAACGGCGGACTGCATCGCCGAGATGCTGTCGTATCCCAGCTGGGTGCGGGCCTGCGCCAGCCGACGCTTGATCGAGGCGCGGGCATAGTGGCGGAAATCGTAGTGGTAATGACGATACAAGGCATCCAGCAGAAGCTGAATCTCGAGGTCTTCGACGCTCTCGCTCATTACCTCGGCATCCATACCCGTACCAGCGAGAGCAGTTTGTCCACGTCGATCGGCTTGGCCATGTAATCGTTGGCGCCTGCGTCGAGGCACTTCTGCTGGTCGTCGGGCATCGCCTTGGCGGTCAGCATGACGATCGGCAGCTTGCTCCACTTGTCGTCGGCGCGGATCGTGCGCGCTGCGGTGAGGCCGTCCATCACCGGCATCATCACGTCCATCAGCACGAGATCGATCTTTTTGTCCTGATCGTCGGCCGATGCGGCCAGCGCGTCGAGCGCCTCCTGCCCGTTGCGCGCTATTTCCGTGAGCGCGCCGCGCGGCTCGAGCACGCTGGTGAGCGAGTACACGTTGCGCACGTCGTCCTCGACGATGAGTATCCGCCGCCCCTCGAGCGCCGCGTCGCGGTGGCGGGCCTTCTCGATCATCTGCCGCTGTTCGGGCGGAAGCTCAGCGACGACCTGGTGGAGGAACAGCGAGACCTCGTCGAGCAGGCGCTCGGGCGACTTGGCGCCCTTGATGATGATCGAGCTCGAATAGCGGCGCAGGCGCTGCTCCTCTTCGGCCGAGAGGTCGCGGCCGGTATAGACGATGACCGGGGGAAAGGCGTGGTCGCCTTCCTCGCTGAGCGTCTCCAGCAGCGAAAAGCCCGACGCGTCCGGCAGCGAGAGGTCGAGCACCATGCAATCGAAATCGCCCTCGCGCAGCTGCTCGAGGCATTGCGCGGCGGTGCCGACGCCGACGGTCTCGACATCCCGCGAGCCGATCAGCTGGCCCACCGCCTCGCGCTGGACCTCGTCGTCCTCGACGATGAGGACGCGGCGCATGCGCGAGGAGAGCTTCTCCTGCAGCCCCGACAGCACGTCGGCCAATTGCTCGCGACGGGCCGGCTTTTCGAGGAAGCCCACCGCGCCCAGCGCAAGCGCCGTCTGGCTCTGGTCGCTGCCGGAAACCACATGGATCGGGATGTGGCGCGTCCCGTCGTCGTGCTTGAGCCGGTCCAGGACCGTGAGGCCCGACTGGTCGGGCAGACCGATGTCGAGCACGATGGCATTGGGCCTGAACTCGCGCGCGAGGTCGATCGCCTCCTGCGCTGTGCCGGCGATGATGCACTGGAACCCCATCTCGCGCGAAAGGTCGCACAGGATCGAGGCGAATGCCGGATCGTCCTCGATGACCAGAAGCAGGCGCTTGCCGTCGGCAAGCGCTGCGCGGTCGTCGTCGACGGTGGAGGTGGGCGGAGGGGGCGCGTCGGCGCGGCGCTTGGCCGGCTTCTCCGGTATCTGCACCTCGGCCGCCACGCGCGTCGCACGATCGCGGACCGGCACCAGCGCGGGATCGTAGGCGATCGGGATCGTGACGATGAACCGGCTGCCTTCGCCGACCTTGCTTTCGAGGCTTATCGTCCCTCCCAGAAGCCGGACCAGTTCGCGCGAGATCGACAGCCCGAGCCCGGTCCCGCCGAACTTGCGGCTGATCGTGCCGTCGGCCTGCTGGAACGCCTCGAAGATCGTCTCCCGCTGCTCCTCGGCGATGCCGATGCCGGTGTCGGTCACCGCCAATTCGAGCATGTCCTCGCCCTTCCGCGAGACGGCGAGCTTCACGCTCCCTTTCTCGGTGAACTTGAGCGCGTTCGACAGCAGGTTCCTGAGCACCTGTTCCAGTCGCATGCGGTCCGTCTCGATCGAGCGCGGACAGTCGGGCGCCACGACGATCTCGAAATCGAGCCCGCGCTCGTCGGCGACCGGCGCGAAGACCTTTTGCAGGTCGGCCGCCATCCGCTCGGTCGATACCGCGGCAGGCTGGATTTCGACATGCCCCGCCTCGATCTTCGACAGGTCGAGGATGTCGTTGATCAACGTCAGCAGGTCGTTGCCGGAGGATTCGATCGTCCGGGCGAACTTTATCTGGTCGTCGGACAGGTTGCCGTCGGCATTGTCGCCCAGCAGCTTCGACAGGATGAGCAGCGAGTTGAGCGGGGTGCGCAGCTCGTGGCTCATATTGGCGAGGAAATCCGACTTGTACTGGCTCGCCTGCTCGAGCTCACGCGCCTTGAGCTTCAGCGACGCCGCCGCACGGCTGAGCTCGTCGCGCTGGGTTTCGAGCGTCTGCGTCTGTTCTTCCAGCTGGCTGTTGGTCTGCTCGAGCTCGACCTGCTGCAATTCGAGCCGTGCCTGCGATTCCTTGAGGGCGGCACCCTGTTCCTCGAGTTCCTCGTTGGAAACGCGCAGCTCCTCGCTCTGCGCCTGCAGTTCGCCCGCCTGTCGCTGTGTCTCCTCGAGTGCATCCTGCAGCCGTTCGCGAAAGCGCGCCGAGCGCAGCGCGATGCCGATCGCGCCCGAGGTTTGGTCGAGCAGTTCGAGCACGAGATCGTCGACCTCGTCGAAGAACCCCAGTTCGATGACCACGTTGACCGCGCCATCGGCAGTCGCGGGGGCGATGACGAGGTGGCGCGGCGTGTCGCGGCCGAGCGCGGAGCCGATCGCGAGATAGCCGGACGGGACGTCGGTGAGGACGATCGCACGGCCATCGCTCGCGACTTTGCCCAACAGACCCTCGCCGCGAGCGAAGGCCTGCGGAACGTCGGCATCGGTGGGCACGCCGAGCGTGGCAACGCGGTTGAAGGTGCCGCCCTCTCCCTTGAACAGGGCGCTCGCGCGGCTGCCCGTCCTGTCGGCAAGGAAGTCGAGGATCGCCGAGGCCAGCTGGGGAATCGTCTTGTCGCCCCGCATCGCGTCCGCGAGTTCGACCTGCGCGGTCTGCAGCCACCGCTGCCGCTCGCGGCTGCGGGTAGTCCGCATGACCAAGATGAAGATGGCGATGGTCAGTGCGATGCCGATGAGGCTCGTGCCGACCGCGCTGACGATGGCGGTCCGGGAGGCCGCCGCCAGATCTTCAACCCGCGCCTCGCGAACGCGCAGCTCTTCCACTCTCATCTGCGCGAGCTTGTTGCGAATGTCGTCCATCGCAATCTTGCCGCGATCGTCCGCCACGATTTCGAGCGCGGCCTGCGCACCTTGGCTGCGTCGCAGATCGATAGACTGCGCGAGCAGGCGCAACTTGACGTCCACCGCCGTCCGGAGCGGCGGAAGATTGTCGCGCTGGACCGAGTTTTCTCGCGTGAGAGAACCGAGGGCTGTAAGCTTCCGGCGCGCTGTCGCGACGCCATCCACGTAGGGTTCGAGATAGGCAGGCTCGCCCGTCAGAAGATACCCGCGCTGCCCCGTTTCCGCATCCAGCGCCGCCGCCCGCAGATCGTTCAGCGTCGTCAGCACGTCGTGCGTGTTGCGAATCTGCGTTTCGCTTTCGCGCATGTTCTGGAGGTTGGAATAGGCCGCAATCGCGCTGACCAGGAAGAAGCCGACGCCGATCGCCAGTCCGATGATGGACCACCAGTTCGTAGCATCACGCAACGTCAGGATTCTATGATTCTTTTTCAAGGTGCACGCGCTTTCGTGGAGATCTCTGTCGCTGCCTAGCCGCGGAGCCTCGTCGCGATCAATCCACAAACCGCGAAAGGGCTGCCCGGACGCCGTCTCGTATCAGTCCACCTTGATGAAGGCACTGACCGGCGAGCTCGATCCGGACCAGGGTTCGATCGAGATGCCCCGTCGCGCGCGGGCTGGCTATATCGCGCAGGAAGCGCCCAGCGGCCAGATCACGCCCTTCGATGCGGTGCTGGCGGGTGACGTCGAGCGTGCGCGCTTGCTCGAGTAAGCGGAGACATGCACCGACACGAACCTGCTCGGCGACATCCACGAACGGCTCCTCGCGATCGATGCCTACGCCGCGCCATCGCGGGCGGCGATCATCCTTACCGGTCTGGGCTTCGACGAGAAGCAATGCAGGCGCAGCCCCTCGACAGCTTTTCCGGCGGCTGGAAGATGCGTGTCGCGCTCGGCGCGCTGCTGCTCTCCGCGCCCGACGTGCTGCTGCTGGACGAGCCTTCCAACCACCTCGATCTCGAGGCGACGCTGTGGCTCGAAAGCTTCTCAAGAAGAATTATCGGGGCACGCAGATCGTCATCAGTCATGAGCACGACCTGCTCAACAATGTCGTCACCGGGATACTGCACCTTCAGGATGGCAAACTGACGCTCTATCCCGGCGGCTACGACGCGTTCGAAGTCCAGCGGGCCGAGCGCGCCGCGCAGCTTGCCGCTGCCAAGGCCGCGCAGGACGCGCAACGAGCCCGCTTGCAGGAATATGTCGCGCGCAACAGCGCCCGCGCCTCGACTGCCAAGCAGGCCCAGTCGCGTGCCAAGATGCTCGCCAAGATGCAGCCGATCGCCGCGCTCATGGAAGATCCCAGCCTCAGCTTCGACTTTCCGAACCCCGACGTGATGCGTCCACCGCTGATCACGCTCGATCTGGCGGCGGTGGGTTACGGTGCGTCGCCGATCCTGCAGCGCCTGAACTTGCGGATCGACCCCGACGACCGGATCGCGCTGCTGGGCCGCAACGGCAACGGCAAGACCACGCTCGTCCGGCTTCTCGCCGCCCAGCTCGCGCCGATGGACGGGGCGATGCGGGCCTCGGGCAAGATGCGGATCGGCTATTTCACCCAGTATCAGGTCGAGGAACTGTCTTCCGACGGGACCCCGCTCGAACATATGACGCGGGCGATGGAGCAAGCGTCGCCTGGCGCCGTCAGGGCGCGAATCGGGCGCTTCGGCTTCTCGGGCCACAAGGCGACGACCAAGATCGGCAAGCTTTCGGGCGGAGAGCGGGCACGGCTGGCGCTGGCGCTGATCACCCGCGACGCGCCGCACCTGCTCATTCTGGACGAGCCGACCAACCACCTCGACGTCGATGCGCGCGAGGCGCTGGTGCAGGCGCTCAACGCCTTCGAGGGGGCGGTCATCCTGATCAGCCACGACTGCCACATGGTCGAACTGACGGCGGATCGTCTGGTGCTCGTCGATGGCGGAACCGCTACCGAATATCCGGGGAGCATCGAGGACTACATCGACTTCGTGCTGGGCCGCAATCAGCGCAAGGACCGCGCGCCAAAATCGAAGAAGGATCGACGTGTGTCGGCCGAGGCGCGCGAGGGCGAGCGAAAGCCTGGAGAAAGTGGGGGCCTGATCGGCCATGCGAACCCGGCTCAGCGTCTGCAAGCGCAAGCAGCGCTTCGGGTCGGAAGCCGAGGCGCTGGCGGCGGCGCGCGCGACGGGACTGTATCTCCGCCATTATCGCTGCGACCGCTGCGGGGCTTTCCATTTGACCAGCCGTCGCAAGGGCAGGCGCGTGCCGCGTCCCGTCGACCTCTGAGGTCGAACGCGATTGCTGCGGCGGTCGGTCGACGGATCCAAAGCAGTGCGGGACCCCGGGCTGGCGAAGTGGCGATTGGAACGCGTGCGCGCGATCTGGCCATTTTTGACGATTTTTTCACGGTAGGATCGCGGGGGCGCTCACGCTCGAAGTCTCATGAAGGTGGTGTCCGGCAATGATGCCGGCGGATCACGGAGACCTTCGAAATGACTATCAACCAGATCAACAAGACCATCCTGGCGGGCATCCTCGCCTCGACCGTCGCCACCGTACTCGGCGGGGCGGCCCCGGCCATCGCGCAAGATGGGCCGCCGTCGGTCACGATATCCTACGACGACCTCGATCTTCGGTCGCAGGCCGGCAAGGACGCGCTCGACGGGAGGATCCGCGCAGCGGTGAAGAAGGTCTGCGCGCGCGACGTCGGCGTTGCCGGGGCGATCGCCTGGTATTCGTGCCGCAGATACACGCTGCGGAGCGCAAACAACCAGCGGGACGTGGCGATTGCCCGCGCCCGGGGATCGGGTGGCCCGGAAGTTGCGGTAGCCGATCCGATGTGAACGGTCCCACAAATCCGGTGTTGTCACGGGGGAGCGCTCGGACCGCTCCCCCGAACTGGCATTCCTGGCGCGAAAGTGGCAGTTTGATGCGATCGAAACCGAAAAGCACGGGTCGAACGGGCGCGCGAAGACATCCTCTTGCCGCGAGCTGGCCATGTCCGATATCGAGTCAGAGATCGATCGATCCAACCTTGCGGTCAGGGTGTTCGGACCGTTCCGTCTCGAAGGCCCCCATTCGGAACTCGCCTTGCGCGGACGCAAGACCCGCGGACTTCTGGCCTACCTCGTGCTCGCGCCGGGCAAGCGCGCAACGCGCGAGTGCCTCGCGGAGATTCTATGGACGGACCGAGGCCCCGACCAGTCGCGCGCCAGCCTGCGGCAGGCGATCGCCGAACTGCGCGCCATTCCCGAGCTATCCAGCGTTCTGGCTATCGACCGCGACGAGATCGCGCTCGACGCCGCCAGAGTCAGCAGCGATATCGACCAGGTGCTCGCTGCGGCGATCGGCGGCACCCTCGAGAATCTGGCGCGAAGGCTCGAAGGCATGTCGGGCGCCTTGCTCGAGAACCTTCCCGACATTTCGCCCGCGTTCGACGAGTGGCTGGCGATCGAGCGGCCCAACCGTGTCGAATGCGTGCTGCAGGCGGTCCTCGCGCGACTCCAGGATGTGGGGCCGGATGACGTGACAGATGCCCGCGCGATCCTGAGGTCGCTCGATCGGATCGACCCGTGCAACGAGGCGGTGGCCCGCCTGGGGATGCGGCTCGATCACGCAGCGGCCGACAATGCCGCGCTACACCGTCGCTATCGCCGGCTCTCCGACCAGCTGAGGAACGAGTTCGGCGCCTTGCCGTCCGACACGACCCAGTCGCT
Organism: uncultured Altererythrobacter sp.; assembly: GCA_946885545.1. The sequence goes on along the minus strand of CAMPGP010000009.1, from coordinate 12,051 downwards.
CTTTCGCGAACTCTCCAGCGGCGCTCCGGAACGCGCGCCGATAAGCGCTGGACCGCAGCAATCCATGAGCGGAGCAATCAGCGACCTGCTGCCGCTTGTTATCGTCGCTCCACTCCAGGTTTCAGGCGCGTGCGCACTCAGCGGAGCGCGGGGCGCCTATTGCGTGGACGCCATCCGTGTCGCGCTCAGCGGCATGGCGGGGCTCAAGGTTCTCGCGGTGGAGGCTGCCGAGCTTGACGAAATCGCGCGTGCATCCACCGACTCGCTGGCACTCTATCTCCTTAGCGGCAAGGCGTTTGCGGGTGAGGGGCAGGTCATGGTCACGCTGCAGCTGTCGAACGTCGGCGATCGGACGCTGGTGTGGTCGGAAACCATGGCGCTGGTCGATGGAAGCCAGGCGGCGGAGGAAATCGTCGCCAAGGCAGTGGGCGTGGCGAAGCCGGCGATCGACCGCCATCTCGACAGGTTGCTGCGCGCCGCGACAGGCGAGATGGCGTCGGACCGGGCGACGTTCACGCGTGCCCGGCTGATGATCCGCAATGCCTCCAACCTGGCCGAGACGCAGGCCGGGGCGGCGCTTCTCGAGCGCGTCATCGAGCGCGATCCGCGCCACCTCGGCGCCCGTCTCCTGCTCGTCAGGATGTACAACACCGACTTTTGGCAACAGATGGCCGGACACGATGTCCGGTCGTTCCGCGAACGGGCGCGCAAGCACATGGATTATGTCGCGGCGGTCGAGCCGAGCCGCGCCGATGTGCGCGTCAGGCGCGCGTGGTGTTTCCTGCGCGAAGGAGCGCACGCGGTCGCGTCGAAGGAATTCGCCGAAGTGCTCTCGTGCGAACACCTCGACCCGGACATAGTCGACGAATGCGCCTTCGGCCTGTGCCATCTCGGCGAACTCGAGGCAGCGCGTCGATCGATGCAGCGGGCGTTCCGGCTCAATCCGTTCCCGCCGAGCGACTATCACGCCGACTATGCCGCCATCCTCGCGCTGTCGGGCGAGCACACTTCTGCGGAAGACCATTTCCTCGTCTCGGGCGAAACGGGGCTCCAGTACGATGCGATCCGGATCGCCAACTTCGCGCGCTGTTCCGGGGGCACAGGTGCACGCGACAAGGTCGCGGAGCGCTTCACCGAGGGATTCCGGCGTGCATGGCAGGGGGCATCACCTCCTGGATTGGACGAAGTCGTCGAATGGATCGACGAAACGCTCCCGCTCAGCACGCCCGAACATCTGGAATTCGTACGGTCCGGCCTGCAAGAAATCCTGGCGCCGACCTGGCCAGGAGGCGCGCGAAGTAGCTCGTGATCGGCAGGTCGGGCGCGGCGCTGGCGGGCAGCCTTCGCCATGATCCCGTCGCGAGCATGTCGACCACGACCTGCGCGTCGAGCCGCTTGAGCGAAGGTGCCGCCTCCAGAACAGTCGGCGCGATGGGAAACGGGCGGCCCGTACGGCGCTCGAAAAGTTCGCAGCACACGTCCCATGTTCTGAGCGTGTAATGCACGGTCCGCACGATGCGCTGCATCATGCGCCGATCGCGCGGGGCGATTTTCATCCCGTGCAGCGCGAATTCGGCATCCACCAGCGGGATAGTGAACGGAACGTAGCCGAAATCCGCTGGGCCGTGCGTGAGCATGACCGCATCGTCGCGACGGATCGCGCCTACCCGGTAGGCGGCGAATATCGCGCCGACGCCGTGCATCCCGAAGTCTGCCAGTTCCGCTGCACGCAGAGCCCCGAGGCTGGCGCCGCCGATCACCGTGGTGCCGGAGGAGATCAACGCCAGGATCTCCTTGTGCCAGACCGTCGGAGCGAGCCCAAAGCAACCGTCGATCAATGCGACGGCGTAGGGCGGATCGTCGAGCAGCTCGGACAGGTCGCCGCAGACGGCTGGCGGGCGAAGTGCTATGCCTTGGGGCAAGTCGATGCCGGTAATGCTCGGCCCTGCGAACAGCACCAGTTTGGCCGTTCGCGCGGATCGTGTCGCGATTTGCGGCGGAAGTGCCTCGTCATGCCGTGCGCGGGTGCGCGACAGGTCGCGCAGACCTGGCGCGAGCGCATGTACGATGAAAAGACCCTTCACCGGACTTCGGTGCTCGAAGGCGAGTACGGGAAGCGGGGTCAGTGCGAAGATTCGGCGCAGGAGCAGATCGAGCTGGCCGGCCGTATTCGCACATCGCGCATGCGGAACCTCGCGCCAACGCAATTCGCCTTCGCCAAGCGCGAGCGAGCGAAAGGCCAGGGCGAGCGATCGTCGCTTCCCGTTTCGGTAGGCGGAGGGCGCAATATCGTCACGAGAACCCGCCACGAGCGCGGCGCGGGCCTGCACCGCTTCGAGTACCGCGCGCGCTGCGGCGATCCCCCGATCTGGATGGCAGGCCGAACCGGCGGCGGGCAGGAGGTCCTCCAGTTCGTCCGCCCCGCGGAACAGCGTGCAGTGGATCGATGCGATCCCGTCTCGCTGGCCGAGGCTCCACATGCGCGGGACGAAGCCGGCCCGGACGACCTTGCTGAGAACGATAGCCAGATCCGGATCGTCGATAGACCCGACATCGATCTGCAGTCCCCGCCTCTCCGCCGGCGACAGGTCCTCGAACAGGGCCGCGTGATGGTGCTCGAGGAGTTCGCACAGCGACGCAACCAACGCCTCGTCGCGCGTGTTGCCGGTCGCGAGGCCATTAGAGGTCGCCGGATGTTCGAGCGGCGTCCGCGTGAAGTCGAGCGAGAGGAGATCCCAGGGCATCGGGACCGGCGCGCCGGTCCGCAGGTCGGCACCATCCAGCCAGTAACGCGGCTGCCGGAGGTCGAGATCGATACACAGCGCATCGCGATGGCCAGACCAGCATTCGCGGATCGGCGCGGCGAACGATGCGAGCGCAGCAGCCATGCCGCGATGCGGGAGGGTTTCCGCGACAGCCAGTTCGGCGGCCTCGAGCAGGGCCGAGACCTGTGCCGCGATCGCGCTTCCCCCTTTACCTTGCGATACGGCAAGCGAGCGCGAAAGGGGGCGAATTGCCTGGAAAACCGGCAGGCCTGTTCCCGAAAATTGCGTGATGTCGCCCAGGCGTGTGACGCCCGCGGCGCGCCCCGCGGCTTGAGCCAGCCGCCAGGTCTCGAAGAGAGATCGGCTACGGAATTCCCGGATCACCGGGGCGCGCCGCGCGGATCACCTGACGTTGATCGTGATGTTGACGCCCGACTGGGTGAGGAACGACATGGTCTTCACCCCGTCGCAGGGATCGGCCGTGGGGAGGGGTATCGCGCGTACCGCGTGCTTCTCGAAGTACTCCCGCAGCGCAGACGCGCTGAGGCCGGGCAATCCTTCGCGTCCGTCGACCGTGAACGTCTGGCGGCAGACGGCGTAGCGAATGTCGTCGCCACGCCCGACTTCGACGACGAAGTATTCGGGGTCTTCGCTGGGATTTGGCGCGGTATCGGCTTTGGAGACCATTTCGTCCTCCTGGCAACGACCCGAGCGGGCGTTACATACCATCGATGCCCGCCAACGGGAACCTTCGATCGCGTCCGCGCCGCGAGTGCAGAATTCGACATAGGAGATGGGTCCGCTGGCAGGTCGGCGATCGTTCAGACTGTCGCTCCGCCATCGACCACGATCGTCTGGCCGGTGGTCCATTTCGCGGCGGGCGAGGCGAGATAGACGGCAGCGCCCGCGATGTCGCGAGGCTCCCCGATGCGGCGCATCGGCAGCTTCGCCTCGGTAGTGGCGAGCGCCTGCGGATCGTCCCACAGTGCCTTGGCGAAGTCGGTTTTCACGAGGCCCGGCGCGATGGCGTTGATACGTATCCCGTGCTGACCGTTCTCTGCCGCCGCATTGCGCACGAGCTGGAGATCGGCAGCCTTGGATACGCAATAGGCGCCGATCGTAGTCGAGGCGCGCAGCCCCCCGATCGAGCTGATCACCACGATCGCGCCGTCCTTGCGCGCGCGCATGTCGGGCAGCGCCAGCTGCATGAGCCAGTGGTTCGACAGCACGTTGTTGTCGAAGACCTTGCGGAACTGCTCGTCGGTGATCCCGTCCATCGATCCGTAATAGGGATTGCTGGCGGCGTTGCAGACCAAGATGTCGATCGGGCCGAGCCGTTCCCTTGTCCGCGCGAACAGATCCTCAAGCTGCGCCTTGTCCGAAATGCTCGCGGCGATGGCGATGGCGCTGCCCTGGCCGTGTTCGGCCTCGATCGCGGCGGCGACCTCTTCGCAGGCCTCCTGCTTACGGCTCGAGATCACCACTCTGGCGCCGTGCGCGGCAAACTCTTCCGCGATTGCGCGGCCGATCCCGCGGCTCGATCCGGTCACGATTGCGATCTTTCCGGTCAGGTCGAACAGCGACATGTCGGTTCCTTTCAGCCGTGGCTCTCGGTCAACGCCGAATATATCAACGTCTTCAGCTGGCGGCGCACGGGATATGTTGACGACGGATAGAGCTGGGTCATGAAAACCATCGTCACCTTCTCCACCGGATCGACGAAGAAGGCGGTCGAATAGGCGCCGCCCCAGTAGAATTCGCCCATGCTCGAGGGCATCAGCGTTTTCGCCGGCTCGATCACCATCGCGAAGCCGAGCCCGAAACCGGTGCCGGCGTTGTTGGATTCGGAAAACAGGCTGCGCGACATCTCGGTCAGATCGACCCCGCCGGGCAGGTGGTTGGTGCGCATCAGCCGCAGGGTCTTGGGCGCGACGATCCGCGCACCGTCGAGCTCGCCCTCGCGCACGAGCATGGTGGTGAAGCGATGATAGTCGGCGATAGTGCTGACGAGGCCGCCGCCGCCGCTGTCGAAGGTCCCGGCGCGGTTGAGCTTGCTGGTCGCGCCCGCGTCGGTCATTTTCGGCGCCTGGCCGGGACGATAGGCGTAAGCGTCGACCAACCGTTCCGCGCCTGTTTCGCCGGCGTCGAACGCCGTTTCGGTCATCCCCAACGGGCCGAAAATGTGTTCGGCGAAGTAGTCGCGGAGCCGCATTCGGCTAAGCCGCTCCACCGCTATCCCGAGCACGTCGGTCGACACCGAGTAGTTCCAGCCCTGTCCCGGCGCGAATTCGAGCGGCAGACCGGCCAGCCGCGCGACGAATTCGTCGGATGTCAGGTGATCGCGCGCGAAATCGAAATTGTGCTCGCGATAGACGGCGTCGATATTGGTGCGGTTCTGCAGGCCGTAGGTGAAGCCCGACATATGGGTAAGCAGGTCGACGAAGCGCATCTGCTGGGCGGGCGCGCCGGGCGCGAAGGGAACCGAGCCGCCGCCTCCGGCATAGACGCGCAGATCGGCGAACTCGGGGAACACGCGTGTGACCGGATCTTCCAGCGCCACCTTGCACCGCTCGACCAGTTGCATGAACGCGATCGACGTCACCGGTTTGGTCATGCTCGCGATGCGGAACAGGGCATCCTCGCGCATTGGGGTGCCGTCTTCGCGCAGCGTGCCGAAGTGCGCGTAGTGCACCGGCCGTCCCTCGCGCGCGACCAGGATCTGCGCGTTGGGCAGGCGTCCGCTGTCTATGTACTGTTCCTGCAGGAAGTCGTCGATCCGCGCCAGCCGCTCTGCGTCGAAGCCGAGCCCGGCCGCATCGGACAATTCGATCATGCTTCCTCCCATCGGCTTCGCGTCGCGGCCATTCGTTGCAACTTGCTACTGACCTCGGTGTCTGCATAAGTCGTTCGCAACCAGAGGCACAAGCCCAATCGGAAGAGGAACGAAGCAAAATGGCTGTGAACGCGATGGACCCTGCCGCGGGTGATTGCTGGGTGCCGCCCGCAGGGTGGCCGGCGATGACCCGTGATCGGTGCCGCGCGGCGCTGACCGCGCCGGGCCAGCGGTTCGAAATGGAGACGGTGGACATTCGCGGCGTGCCGACGCGAACCTGGAAGAACGCGCCGTCCGATCTGCGCGCGGTCGCGATGCTTGGGCGGATGCATGGGGATCGCGAATTCACCGTCTACGAAGATGAACGGGTCACCTACGACGCCTGGTTTCGCGCAACCGCCGCGTTGGCGCACGCGTTGCAGGCGCGCGGAGTGGAGAAGGGCGATCGGGTGGCAGTGGCGATGCGCAACCTGCCCGAATGGCCGGTTGCCTTCTTCGCTGCGGTGACGATCGGGGCAATTGCGGTGCCGCTCAATGCCTGGTGGACGGGGCCCGAACTCGCCTACGGCCTCGCCGATTCGGGGGCAAAGGTGCTGATTTGCGACGCCGAGCGCTGGGAGCGCGTCGCGCCCCACCGGGCCGAGTGCCCCGAGCTCGCAGAAGTGCTGGTTTCGCGCCGCGAGGGCCGGTCCGGCGATACTAAAAACCTCGAGAGCGTGATCGGCACGCCCGATCGCTATGCCGGGCTTCCGCAGGCCGAACTGCCCCAGGTCGAGACAGCGCCCGACGACGATGCGACGATCTTCTACACCAGCGGCACCACGGGCCATCCCAAGGGCGCGCTCGGCACGCATCGCAATCTGACCACGAACATCCTTTCGAGCGGCTACAGCGCTGCCTGCGCCTTCCTGCGGCGGGGTGAGGCATTGCCCGATCCGGCGCGCAAGGTGGGCCTGATGGTAATTCCTCTGTTCCACGTCACGGCGTGCTCGGCGACGCTGATGGGGGGAATCGCGGCGGGCAATACGCTGATCTTCATGCACAAATGGGATGCGGTGAAGGCTTTCGAGATCATCGAGCGGGAGAAGGTCAACCTCACTGGCGGCGTGCCGACGATTGCCTGGCAACTGATCGAGCACCCCGCGCGCAAGGACTACGATCTGTCGAGCATCGAGGCGATCGCCTATGGCGGCGCGCCCGCCGCGCCCGAGCTGGTCCGCAGGATCCGCGAGGAATTCGGAGCTCTGCCCGGCAATGGCTGGGGTATGACCGAGACGATGGCCACCGTCACCGGCCATTCGAGCGAGGACTACCTCAACCGGCCCGACAGCTGCGGACCGCCGGTCGCCGTCGCCGACCTGAAGATCATGAACGAGGATGGCACCGCGGAAATGCCCACCGGCGTGGTGGGCGAACTGTGGGCGCGCGGACCGATGGTGGTGAAAGGCTACTGGAACAATCCAGAGGCGAGCGCGGCGACTTTCGGCGGCGGCTGGGTCCGCACCGGCGACCTTGCGCGGCTCGACGAGGAGGGCTTCTGCTACATCGTCGACCGGGCGAAGGACATGATCATCCGCGGCGGCGAGAACATCTACTCCTCCGAGGTCGAAAACGTGCTTTACGATCATCCCGCCGTGACCGACGCTGCGCTTATCGGCCTGCCGCATCAGCAATTGGGAGAGGAGCCTGCGGCGGTGGTCCACCTCGCGCCAGGCACGAGCGCGAGCGAAGACGAACTCAAGGCCTGGGTCGCGGCCCGGCTGGCGAGGTTCAAGGTACCCGTGCGCGTAGTGTTCGCCAGGGAGATCCTGCCGCGCAACGCGAACGGCAAGATCCTCAAGAAAGAACTCGCCGCCCTGTTCTAGGGCGTTTCTCCGACCAAACACGTTTCGACATCGGGCAGTGCGCCGGATTTGGAAAGGCGGGGGCCCTTGCTAATTTTTAACTCACGCGGTGCATAGCGGCGCGATGGTTGAGACAGACAGCGGCGTCGGGGAATCGGGCTGGCGGACCTTCGCGTTCGCCGTTGCTTATTTCGGCGTAACCTCGCTGACCATCTTCGCGACGCGATTCAGCGGCGGCCTTGCTCTCGTCTGGTTCGGTACCGCGATTCTCGCGGCGCTGCTGACGAGCCTTCCGATACGCGCCTGGCCGCGTACGATGATCTTCTTCGCCAGTCTGAGCATGTGCGCCACCAGTCTGTTCGGCTTCGGGCCGGGTCCCGCTGTTCCGCTCGCGCTGGTGAACGTATTCGAAGCGGCGCTGATCGCGGGCCTGCTCGTGTGGCTGCGGCCCGAACGCGACTATCTGGAAAACTGGCCAGGCTTCGTGAAACTCGTCCTGATTGCGGGGATCGCGGGCCCCGCAACGGCATCGATCCTTGGCGGGATGATCGTCGCACAATTCGTGGAGGGGCACTGGACCACGCATTCGGCGTCTTGGATGGCGGGCCACGGGCTGGGCACGCTCCTCGCCTCTCCGCTCGCGATCCTGTTCGCGCGCGGCAGTGTCACCGGGTTGATGAGGGGCGCTTCGCAGCGCGGTTACTGGGAACTTGTCGGCCTGTCGTTCGCCAATATCGCCATCGCGGTGCTGGCGTTCTACCAGTCGACCTATCCGATCCTGTTCCTCCCGATCCTGCCGTTGACGCTGGCCTGCTTCCGCCTCGGCAGGATAGGTGCGTCGGTCTCGCTCCTGCTTATCGCCATCCTTGCCGCCACGTCGCTCGCGATCGGGGTCGGCCCCTTCGCCGACCTGCCTGTGCCGATTGCCGACCAGGCAACCTTCCTCCAGTTCTACCTCACCGTGGTCCTGCTCGCGTCGCTGCCGGTCGCCGCCGCCCTCAAGCATCGCGAGATACTCCACGGGCGGATACTGCGGCGCGAGGGGCTGTATCGCATGATCTCCGACCATTCGGACGACGCCATGCTGAGCCTCGACGCGGAGGGAACGATCCGCTTCGCGTCTCCCGCAAGCAATCGGATCAGCGGGCGAACCGATCTGAACGAGCTTCCGCTCGCGGCATTCTTCGACCCCGCCGACCAGCCCCTGATCGAGGAGGTACTCGCACAAGCCGTGGCGACCCCTGGCGTGACCCGCGTGGTCGAGCGCCCGGTATCGCGCGACGAGGAGACCGTCTGGCTCGAGGCAAAGGTGCGCGCGGTGGTGGAAGGTCGCGACTGGGCAAACACCTTCGTGGTCACCGTCCGCGATGTGAGCGCCCGTAAAGAGGAAGAGCTTCAGGCGGCCTACGATGCATCCACCGATCCCCTGACCGGGCTTCCCAACCGGCGTGCCTTCCTCAGAGAGCTGGAGCCTGCACTCGCTGGAGCTGCCGAGAGCCCGTTATCGCTCGCGATCATCGACCTCGACCATTTCAAGCTCGTCAACGATCGCTACGGGCACGATGTCGGCGATCTCGTGCTCAAGCACGTCGCGCGGTTGATGAAACGCATGTCATCGACGGATTGCTTCTTCGCCCGGCTGGGCGGGGAAGAGTTCGGCCTCGTGGTCCGCCGCGAGTCGGTCGGCCTGGCAGTCGATGTGTGCGAAAACTTGCGCGAACAGATCAACGAGCACCAGATCCGCGACGCGGACGGGAATTCGTTTGGCGTCGCGGCCTCGATCGGCCTGGCGCACCTGCGCGAGGCCTGCAGCGTGTCGCTCGCGCTGCAAACCGCTGATGCGCCGCTCTATGCGGCCAAGGCGGCCGGGCGCAATCGGGTCGAGGTCGCACAGGGCCAGCTGGGCTGGAGGCATCGCGCAAACCACGGCGAAGCCGACGCGCACCGCCTTCTCCGGTCGGCCTGAACCCGCGGTTCAGCGCCTCAGTGCGAACCGCTGAAGTTTGCCGGTGGCCGTCTTCGGCAATCGATCGACGAATTCGATCTCGCGCGGATATTTGTAGGGCGCGATCGCATCCTTGACGTGAGCCTTGAGTTCATCCGCTAATGCCGCGCCTGCAGCGGCGCGGGGCGTCGTGACCACGAAGGCCTTAACCTTCTGCCCCCGTTCGTCGCACGGCAAGCCGATTACTGCGCATTCGGCCACCGCCGGGTGCGTGTAGAGCGCCTGTTCCACCTCGGGCGCGGCGATATTGTAGCCTGACGAGATGATCATGTCGTCGGAGCGGGCGACGAACCAGAAATAGCCTTCGCGGTCGAGGCGGTAGGTGTCGCCGGTGAGGTTCCAGCCGTGCTGAACGTAATCCGCCTGGCGCGGATCGTCGAGATAGCGGCACCCGGTCGGGCCCTTGACCGCCAACCGCCCGGTGCCCTCGACCATGGGCCTGCCGCTCTCGTCGAGCACGGTGGCGGCGTATCCGGGCACTGCACGGCCGGTCGCACCGGGGCGGATATCCTCGCCGCTCGCGGAGATGAAAATGTGCATCATCTCGGTCGCGCCGATGCCGTCGACGATGCCCATCCCGGTCGCCTCGCGCCAGGCGTGCCAGGTGCCTGCCGGCAAGTGCTCGCCCGCCGAGACGCAGGTTTCGAGCGAGGACACGTCGCGGCCTGCGATCATGCCCAGCATGGCGCGATAGGCGGTAGGCGCGGTAGCGCAGACGTTCACCTCGAAGCGCTCGATCGCCTCCACAAGTCCCTCGGGACCGGGTTTGTCGAGCGTTATCGCGGTGCCGCCGAAGCGCAGAGGGAAGAGGTACTGCATTCCCAGCCCGAAGGTGAAGGCGAGCGGCGCGGTGCAGGCCCAGCGCGCGCCGCGCCGCGGCTTCAGTACGTGTCGCGCGAAGCTGTCGGCGGAAGCGAGGATGTCGCGGTGGAACTGGACGCAGCCTTTCGGGTCGCCGGTGGTGCCCGAGGTGAAGGCGATCAGCGCGGGATCGTCGCGCGCGGTGTCGATCGGCGCGAAGCTCTCGGGCAGGGCGGCCACGCGCCCGGCCAGATCGCCTGCGCCGGTGTCCCCATCGTAATGGACCACCGAACGCAGGCCCTCGCATTGCGCCGCCGCTTCCCGGCAGGGCTCGTCGACGATCGCGTGGGTCACTTCGGCCTTGCGCACGATCTTCGCGAGTTCGCCGCCGCGCAAGATCGGCATCGCCGCGACGACCACGCCGCCCGCCTTCAGAATACCGAGCCAGGCCGCGATCAGCGTCGCTCCATTGCGGCCCACGAGCAGCACGCGGTTGCCGGGCGCGAGCCCTTCCTCCTCCGCGAGTAACCGTGCGATGCGCGACGAAAGCGCGTCGAGCTCGCCGTAAGTCCACGATCCAGTGGCGTTGAGCACGGCGCAGTCGCCGGGCGCGCCGCCCGCGAGCAATTCGACTGCGGCGTTGAACCGCTCGGGATATTGCAGTTCGGGCAGGTCGAAGCGGAATTCGGGTTGCGCTGCTTCGGGCGGCAGCCGGTCCCTCACGAAGCTGTCGTAGGGGGCGTTCACCGCGGCACCACTGCGGTGGTCTCGATCTCGACCAGTGCCTCGCGCTCGACCAGCGCCGACACCGCGACCACCGCCATCGCGGGGAAGGTCTTGCCCAACACCTCGCGCCAGGCCGTGCCGATCGCGGGAAGCTGCGCCAAGTAGTCGTCGCGGCTGGTGACGTAGCAGGTCATGCGCACGATATGCTCGGGCCCCGCGCCGCCCTCGGCCAGGATTGCGCGCGTGTTCTCGAGCACTTGCCGGAACTGCCCCGCCAGATCGGTGGCGACGAAGCGCTCCTCGCCGTCCCACCCGACGACGCCTGCGGTGAAGATCATCCGCCCTTCCGCCGCGATGCCGTTGGCATATCCCTTCGGACGGACCCAGCCGGGCGGCTGGAGGATCTCGTGGACCGTCATCTGCCTGTTCTCCCCGTCAGTCGCCCTCGAATTCCGGCGTGCGCTTGGCGGCGAAGGCCTCGAACGCGCGGCGAAAATCCTTCGTCGCCATGCAGAGCGCCTGTGCCTGTGCCTCCATCTCGATCGCGGTCTCGATCGAGACGTTCCATTCGGCCGAGAGCTGCGTCTTGGTAATGCCGTGCGCGAAGGTCGGCCCGCCCGCGAGATCGCGCGCGAGCGCCTGCGCTTCGGCCAGCACCGCGCCCGGTGCGACCAGCCGATTGTGGAATCCCCAGCGCTCGCCCTCCTCGGCGGTCATGACGCGGCCGGTATAGAGCAACTCCGCGGCGCGCCCCTGGCCGACGATCCGCGGCAGGATCGCGCAAGCGCCCATGTCGCAACCGGCCAGGCCGACGCGGGTAAAGAGGAACGCGGTCTTCGTGCCCGGGGTCGCGATGCGCAGGTCGCTCGCCATTGCCATGATGGCTCCGGCGCCGACGCAGACCCCGTCGAGCGCGGCCACGATCGGTTGCGGGCAGGCGCGCATCGCCTTGACGAGGTCGCCGGTCATGCGGGTGAATTTGAGCAGCTCGGGCATCTCGCGCTCGGTCAGCGGCCCGATGATGTCGTGGACGTCGCCGCCCGAGCTGAAATTGCCGCCTGCCCCGGCGACGACCAC
>CAMPGP010000008.1 GCA_946885545.1 uncultured Altererythrobacter sp. | reverse complement strand
TCAAAATCGAGTTCCTCACGGAGTGCCGGTTCGAGTCCGGCCAGGGGCACCACCGCGCAGCGAGATGTCGGCACATCCGCCGAATTTCGCTTGATATTCGTCCTCTCCTCTGTGACCTCCCGCTCATGCTACCGGGGGCACCGTCATTTCACGCGATAGCGGCGATGCTCGTCACGGTCGCGATGTTCGTCGCTTTCGCCCGCGGGCGTATGTCGACCGAAATCATCTCGCTGCTGACGATCGCGGTGATCGCGGTCGGGCTCTATTTCTTTCCGCTCGAGGGGACCGGGCCGACCGACGGCCTCCAGCTCGCCTTCTCCGGTTTCGGACACTACGCGCTGATAACGATCTGCGCTCTGATGATCATGGGGCGCGGCCTCGTCGTCACCGGTGCGCTCGAACCGGCGGCGCGCTTTCTCGAGCGGGTCTTCAAGTTCAATCTTCAGCTCGGCTTGCTGGTCTCGCTGCTCCTGGCGTTCGCCCTGTCGATGGGGGTCAACGACACGCCCGTTCTGGTCCTGCTCCTGCCGATTTTCGTCAGTCTTGCCGCACGCGGAGCCATGCCCGCGTCGAAGACGCTCATACCGCTCAATGCGGCGGTGCTGATCGGCGGAATGGCGACGACCATCGGCACCTCGACCAACATCCTCGTGGTCTCGATCGCGCGCGATCTCGGCATGCCGAACATGGGGGTTTTCCATTATACCCCGATCGTCCTCATGGCTGCGCTCGTCGCGCTCCCGTACCTCTGGCTGGTCATGCCGCGCCTGTTGAAGGACAACACCGTCGCAGAGGCGCACGGCGCGCGCCGATTCCATTCGCGGCTGCGCGTGGGCGAGGAAAGCGCGCTGAACGGGCAGGTGCTGGCCGCCATCCTGCCCAAGCTTCCGGGCGACATCGAGTTTCACGATGCGCCGCAGGGAGCGATCCAGCCGCAGCAGCAGCTTCGGATCTCGGGCTCGCACGAAGCGCTCGAGGAAGCGATCCGGACGCTCAAGAGCGAAGTGGCGCCGCGCTGGGTGCTCGACCGGATCGAGCGCCGTTCTTCGGCCACGAAGGAAGACATCGCGGTCGTCGAGATGACCGTGACCGGGGATTCGCGTCTGATAAACCGGACCCTGCCGACATCGGGGGTAGCCGATCTCTACGGCGTGGCGGTGCTGGGGATCCACCGGCCCGAACGGCTCTTGCGCGAGCGGGACCGGTTCAGCGACGGCGGCGATCTTCGCATCATGGAAGGCGACGTCCTGCTGGTAATGGGCATCGCGGATGATCTGAACGCCTTCGCGCGCGCGGACAGCCTGCTGACGCTCGAAGGCATGCGCGAGTTGCCGCGTCGCTCCAAGGCCCTGCTTGCGGGCGGCATCATGGTGGGATCGGTCGGCCTGGCTTCGATCGGCTTCCTGCCCATCGCGGTCTCGGCGCTGGCGGGCGCGATCCTGATGTTCGTGACCGGCTGCGTGAAGTTCGACCGTGTCGGCAGGGCGCTTTCGGCGCAGGTCATCGTGCTGGTCGCGGCGAGCATCGCGATCGGGCGGATCATTCTCGAGAGCGGGGCCGCGGGCTGGCTCGGCGAAGTGCTCGCGGCGGGCCTGCAATACCTGCCGCCCGCGGCCGTGCTCGCGGCGATCATGCTGTTCGTCACCCTGCTCACCAACTTCGCCTCGAACGCGACCGCGGCGACCGTCGGCACGCCGATCGCCTTCGCCGTCGCGCAGCAGCTGGGGCTTCCCGCCGAGCCGCTGATCCTCGCGGTGCTGTTCGGCTGCAACCTCTGCTATGCGACCCCGATCGCGTACCAGACGAACATGCTGATCATGTCCGAAGGAAGCTACGAATTTGCCGACTATATCCGCACCGGCCTTCCGCTGGTGCTGCTGATGGTGACGACGCTCTCGTTCCTGCTCGCGAGAACCTACGGGATGTAACCGGCGCCCTTTATCCTCCGCGCGCGCTGTGCCATCCTCCTGCGCCGGGGTTTCGCTCGGACAGGGAGGATAGGGGCATGAAGGCATTCGGACTTTTCGGCGGGATCGCGGCGCTCGCTCTCGCAGCGCCCGCGCAAGCCGACGAACTGCGCGACGCCGTGGCGGCCGACATGCCGGGCCTGATGGAGCTCTATCGCGATCTCCACGCCAATCCCGAACTGAGCTTCGAGGAAGTGGAAACCGCTGCCAAGCTCGCCGCACGCATGCGCGAACTCGGCTTCGAGGTGACCGAAGGCGTGGGTCGCACGGGGGTGGTCGCGGTCCTGGAGAACGGCGAGGGCCCGACGGTCATGTTGCGCGCCGACATGGACGGCCTGCCGGTCGTCGAACAGACCGGCCTCCCGTTCGCATCGAAGCGCGTGGCGACTCCGGCTTCGGGGGTGGAGACCGGGGTCATGCACGCTTGCGGCCACGACACGCACATGGCCGCGTGGATCGGCGCAGCCCAGCAACTGGTCGAGCGCAAGTCGGCGTGGTCGGGCACGCTGGTGATGATCCTCCAGCCTGCCGAGGAGATCGGCGAAGGCGCGCTCGCGATGATCGAGGACGGGCTCTACACCCGCTTCCCCAAGCCGGACTATGTCATCGCCTTTCACGACGCGGCGCAGTTTCCAGCGGGCATGATCGGATATTCGCCCGGTTACGCGCTGGCCAACGTGGACAGCGTGGACATCGTCGTGCCCGGCATCGGGGGACACGGCGCCTATCCGCACACGACCAAAGACCCGGTCGTGCTGGCGAGCGCGATCGTGATGAAGCTGCAGACGCTCGTGAGCCGCGAGAGCAGCCCGCTCGATCCGGCGGTGGTGACGGTCGGCAGCTTCCGCGCGGGCGCCAAGCACAACATCATCTCCGACGAGGCGAAGCTGCAGCTCACCGTGCGCTCGTACTCCGACGAATCGCGCAAGCTGCTGCTCGACGGGATCGCCCGCATCGCGCGAGGCGAAGCCATCGCCGCGGGCATGTCGGACGACAAGATGCCGACGGTCACCGTGGCCGACCCTTACACCCCCTCGACCTTCAATTCGCCCGACTTCACGGAAGAGGTGATGGCGCGGTTCAGGACCCGTTTCGGCGAGGATCGCGTGATGCAGGTGCCCTCGGTCATGGGCGGGGAAGACTTCGGCCAGTTCCTGCGCGCCTCGCCTGACGATACCGAATCGCTGATCTTCTGGGTCGGCGGGGTCCCACGCGACCGCTTCGATGCCGCCGAGCGCGGGGAGGCTACGCTGCCCTCGTTGCACAGCCCGTTCTGGGCACCCGATGCGGAAAAGGTCATCGCGACCGCGGCCGAAGCGCTCGCCGCGGCGACGCTCGACCTCTTGCCGCCGGCCGGCGGAGGCTAGCTAGAGTTCGAGGGCGCCGCCGCCGCGCGCCGCCGAACCTTCGAGGAGCGAGCGCGTCTGGCGCGCGCGCAGCTCGCGGAATTCGCGCATCAGCATTTCCTGCTCCGATGGGTCGAGCTGGTCGAACTGCTCCTTCGTCAGCCCCAGTGCGGTATAGTCCACGGTAGCACCGACCTGCGAGGTCGTGTTGCGGCGCGGAGCGAAGCCGGGATCGAACCCGCCGCCGCCCGGATCGTCCATCGGCGCGCCGAAATCGCCCGAGCCGGTGGTGTCGAACCCGGCGGAGGGCTTCGCTGGCGCGCTGACCAGCTTGGCCTTGCCGAACTTCTCGACTTCGGCCTTCTCGAGTTTGGCCTTCTGCTCCCGGGCCGCGAGCTCGTCGGCGACGGCGTCGCGGCTCTCGCCATCCGCGAACAGGGCGAGCGCTGCTGTCAGGCACACGGTAATGACGGCGAAATGCCGGTACATATTTGTGTTCAGCTTAGCGTTTCTCGATCGGCGGACCATCGGGAAAGCGCGTAACGATAAAGGGTTAAGATCGCTCCAACGGTCCGAATGCATGACGGCCGCCGAAGCCCCGAAGGACCCCGACGGCCGTGCTCTCCTCCCCAGGAGATCGTTGCAGTGGCCTCAGCTGTAGGTGCCGAGCCGGTGGTGCAGCGCGTTGATCCGCGCGAGTTCGTCGCGATCCTCCGTCGTGCGCGCGTGGCTCGCGAGGGCGGCGCGCAGGAGCTTGAAGTCGGCGGTCGAGAACAGCGCGCGGGCGCGGCCGGGCTCGCGGGGCAGTGTGTCTGTCGTCATCGTGCCTCTCCTTAGGGCGGTTTCGCGGCGGCGGGTTGGGGGACGGTGCCGCCGCGAAGGGGATGTGCGGCCGGTTCAGGCGGCCGCGAACTGGTTCATCGTGTTGTGCTCGCCGCCGGCCTTGAGCGCGGCTTCGCCGGCGAAATACTCCTTGTGATCGTCGCCGATGTCGCTGCCGGCCATGTTCTGGTGCTTCACGCAGGCGATGCCCTGGCGGATCTCCTCGCGCTGGACCTGCTTGACGTAGCCGAGCATTCCTTCCTCGCCGAAGTAGCGCCTGGCGAGATTGTCGGTGCTCAGCGCGGCCGTGTGATAGGTCGGCAGGGTGATGAGGTGGTGGAATATCCCCGCCTCGCGCGCCGCATCCCGCTGGAATGTGCGGATGCGTTCGTCGGCTTCGGCGGCGAGTTCGGTGCCGTCGTAATCGGCGCTCATAAGCTTGGCGCGGTCGTAGGCGGCGAGGTCGCGACCGTCTTGCGACCATGCGTCGAAGACCTGCTGGCGGAAGCTGAGCGTCCAGTTGAAGCTCGGCGAGTTGTTGTAGACCAGCTTGGCATCGGGAATGGTCTCGCGAATGCGCGAAACCATTCCGCCGATCTGGGCGATGTGCGGCTTCTCCGTCTCGATCCACAGCAGGTCGGCGCCGTTCTGGAGCGACGTGATGCAGTCGAGCACGCAGCGGTCCTCGCCGGTTCCGGGCCGGAACTGGTAGAGGTTGCTCGGCAGCCGCTTCGGACGCATGAGCTTGCCGTCGCGGGTGATCAGAACGTCGCCGTTGCGGATCCGCCCAGCCTCGACCTCCTCGCAATCGAGGAAGGCGTTGTACCGGTCGCCCAGGTCGCCCGGCTCCTTGCTGAACGCGATCTGCTTGGTCAGGCCCGCGCCGAGACTGTCGGTGCGCGCGACGATGATTCCGTCTTCGACCCCGAGTTCGAGGAAGGCGTAGCGGATCGCGCGGATCTTCTGGAGGAAGTCCTCGTGCGGAACGGTGACCTTGCCATCCTGGTGGCCGCACTGCTTCTCGTCCGAGACCTGGTTCTCGATCTGGATCGCGCAGGCGCCGGCTTCGATCATCTTCTTGGCGAGCAGATAGGTCGCCTCGGGGTTGCCGAAACCTGCGTCGATGTCGGCGATGATCGGCACGATATGCGTCTCGTGGTTTTCGATCGCGTTCTCGATCCGGCGGGTCTCGACCTCGTCGCCGC
Source organism: uncultured Altererythrobacter sp. (assembly GCA_946885545.1). The sequence continues at coordinate 16,745 of CAMPGP010000008.1, read as the reverse complement.
GCTCGCGCGCCTTGTCGAGATCGCGGAACAGCATGCCGAGCTCGCGCGCGTCGGCCTGGCGCAGGAATGTGTAAAGTTCGGCGATCAGCGATGGGACGCTCGTCTTCTCGTGCATCGACTGGTCGGGGAGGGGCCCGAATTCGCTGCGCAAGGCGGCAATCATCCAGCCGGAGAGATAGAGGTACCGCCCCTTCGTGGTGCCGAAATGCTTCTTGATCGCGATCATCTTCTGCTGGCCGATGAACCCGTGCCAGCAGCCGAGCGACTGCGTGTAGGCGGCCGGGTCCGCGTCGTAGGCCGCCATGTCGGCGCGCATGATCCCGGCGGTGTAGCGGGCGATGTCGAGCCCGGTGGGGAAGCGGTTCTGGAGCCGCATGCGCGCGGCGCTCTCCGCATCGATCGCGTTCCACGGCGCGCCCTGCGTGCCGATAGTGGTGCGGAGCTCGTCGATCTTGGCCTGGTAGGTCACCGGTTTCTCCTGAAAGGGGGCGGCATCGCTGCCTCTCGGCTTTCCTAATCGGATCGATCGCGGCGCATCTCCAGAGAAAGTTACAAATAATCTTGTCCGGATGAGCAATGCGGGGCATACGCAGCTGTAAATCTGTAAAGGAATTTACAATGGCCGAGGACGCGGTCTTTGCCGGGCCAGCGCTGCGGCGCCTGCGCAAGCGGGAGGGTTTGACCCAGGCCGCGATGGCTGCCCAGCTCGCGATTTCGCCCAGCTATCTCAATCTGATCGAGCGCAATCAGCGGCCGCTCACGGCGCGAGTCATGGTGCAGGTGGTGGAACGGTTCGATTTCGACCCTCGCACCTTGCGCGAAGCAGAGAGTGTCGGCGGCGTGGATGGCCTCGCGCGCCGGCTTGCCGACCAGCGCTTCGCAGGCCTTGCTATAGATCGCGACGAGATCGCCGAACTCATCGCTATGGCACCGCATTTCGCCAGCGCCTTCGCACTGCTCTACGACACCGGAGGCGAAGTCAGCCAGGGCGAGAACGATCCGCTTTCCGGTTCGCGCCGGGAGATCGAGCGCTGGCGCAACCATTTCGCCGATCTGGATAGCGCGGCGGAAGAGCTGGCCGACGAACTGAGACTGTCACGCGGCGACATCGGCGCCGCCCTTACCGAGCGGCTGCGCGAGCGCCACCAGATCGCGCTGCGCATCCTCCCACGCGAAGTCATGCCCGACTCGGTGCGGCGGCTCGATCTGCATGCGCGCCAGCTGCAGCTGTCGGAAATGCTCAGCCCGGCCTCGCGCAATTTCCAGATCGCGACGCAGCTCGCGCAGCTCGAGCAGCGCGATGCCATTCGAGCCCTTGCAGCAAGCGGCGGGATAGCGGGGGAGGACGCGCGGAAACTGTTCGAACGGCACCTTCAGGGCTATTTCGCCGCCGCCCTGATCATGCCCTACGGACGCTTCCTGCGTGCCTGCGATGCCACGGGCTACGACTTCCCCGTCCTCATGCGCCGCTTCGGGGTCAGCTTCGAACAGCTCGCGCACCGGCTGACCACCCTGCAGCGTGTCGGGCAGAGGGGGCTTCCGTTCTTCATGGCCCGCGTCGATCGCGCCGGGCAGTTCTCCAAGCGCTTCGCGGGCGCGAGCGGGGCGACGTTTCTCGAGAGCGGCTCCAGTTGCCCGCTCTGGCACGTCCATCGCGCCTTCGAGCGGGCAGGCGAGTGGTGCGTGCAGGAAATCGCCATCGACGGCGCGGAAGCCCACGATCATTGGCTGACCGTGTCGCGCATTTCGGACGGCGTCGGGTCCGACGGCGAAGCGCAGTTCGCGGTCACCCTGGGCATCGAGGCACGCTTCGCAAGCGATCTCGCCGCGGCGAGAGGACATACGATGCGCCGCGAACTCGCGCAGCCGGTCGGCCCGGGATGCCGCGATTGCCATATCGCCGAATGCCGCCAGCGATCCTATCCGCCGCGAAATACCCGCCTGTCGTTCGACGCGCAGCGACGGAGAAACACGCCGTTCGCGTTCGGAACGGACACATGAGCGTCCGGCGGGGAACCGCAAACCGCGCCAAGCGGTTCTAGGCCATTGCCGGTACGCCGGCGCACAGGGAGAAGAACGATGACAGAAGAACGCATCACCGAAGTCGAGACACCCGATGGGCGGACGCACACGCACACGACCGTCGTCACCGACGAACCGCGTCGCGGCGGCGGCAGTGGATGGATCATCGCACTGGTTCTCGTCCTCGCGGTGATCGCCGGGATCTACTTTTTCACGCAGATGAGCGGCGCGGAAGTGGCCAAGGACGCCGCCATCGCCGATGCCGCTGGTCAGGTCGGCGATGCCGCCCAGCAGGCGGGCGACGCGGTTGAGGGCGCCGCGGAAGACATGACCAACGGAAATTGACGCGCGTTAACCGCGCTGTGCCGCGAATTCCGCGGCATGTACCGCTAGTGTAAAGTTTACCGACATTTCATCTCTGTCCCGTAAGCCGGCGGTTCCTGCAAGGACCACCGGACCGGGACAGAGATGATCCGCCTGTTCAAGCACTATATCCCGCACGCCGTGCTGCTGCTGGGCCTGGTCGACCTGCTGCTGCTGGTCGTCGCGGGCGAACTTGCCTGGATCGCGCGGGCCTCTCAGGCGGGGATCGAAACCGGGCCGATCACCGATCGTATCGTGCCGGTTTCGGGCTTCGCATTGACCGTTTGGGTCGCGATGATTTCGGTCGGGGTCTACGGCAGCGAGGCGCTGCGCTCGATGCGCTACGCATGCGCACGCCTGCTGGTCGCGATCAGCCTGGCGATCATCGCACTCTCGCTGATCGATTTTCTGATTCCAGGCGCGACGTTCTGGCGTTCGACGCTCCTCTTCGCGATGGCGATCTCGTCGGTCCTGCTGGTGCTGGACCGGCTGCTGATCGGATCGTTCATCGGAACCGCGGCCTTCCGGCGGCGGGTGATGGTCCTCGGTGCCGGGCTGCGCGCCGAACGACTGCGTAAGCTCGCCGAGCGGCCGCAAAGCGGTTTCGCCATCGTTTCGTACATTGCGATGGCCGACGAAGAGCGGGTCGTCGAAGAGGCGATCGCGCGGCCTGCAATCCACGATCTCGGCCGCTTCGTCGAGAACCTCGGGGTCAGCGAGGTGGTGCTTGCGCTGGAGGAGCGCCGCAACGCGCTTCCGCTGAAGGACCTCCTGCGGATCAAGACCCATGGGGTCCACGTCAACGATTTCAGCAGTTTCATGGAACGCGAGACCGGCCGCGTCGATCTCGATTCGCTCAATCCCAGCTGGCTCATCTTCTCCGACGGCTTTTCTTCCGGCCGAATGGTTTCGAGCGCGCTGAAGCGAATTTTCGATATCCTCGCCAGCGGGGCCCTGCTGGTTCTGACGCTCCCGCTGATCGTGCTGTTCGCGCTGCTCGTGAAGCTCGACGGGGGTGGTCCGGCCTTCTTCCGCCAGACCCGTGTCGGGCTCTACGGTCAGCCTTTCCAGCTCATCAAACTGCGGTCGATGCGCGTCGATGCGGAGAAGGACGGTGCGAAGTGGGCCGATGCCGACGACCCCCGGATCACGCGGCTCGGCCGGTTCATGCGCAAGGTCAGGATCGACGAGCTTCCCCAGGTCTGGACGGTCCTCAAAGGGCAGATGAGCTTTGTCGGCCCGCGTCCCGAAGTACCGCAGTTCGTCGCCGATCTGGAGGATCGCCTGCCGTATTATGCAGAGCGTCACATGGTGAAGCCCGGCATCACGGGCTGGGCGCAGATCAACTATCCCTACGGCGCCTCGATCGAGGATTCACGACACAAGCTCGAATACGACCTTTACTACGCCAAGAACTACACGCCCTTCCTCGACCTGTTGATCCTGTTGCAGACGCTGCGCGTGATCCTGTGGCCGGAGGGTGCGCGATGAGTGCGTCGATCGGCACCGGCTGGCAAGTCGCGGTCTTCTTCCTCCATCTCGCCGGCGCGGTCTCGTGTGCGATCGCGGCGCTGTGGCTGGCGCGCAAGGCGGAAGCGCCGATGCCGCACCGCGCTGCGATGCTCTGGGCTCTCGCGACGAGCGCGCTCTGGTGCGTCACGATCGCCGCGTTCGGGACCGGTAGCGCGCTTGCGGGAATGACGGAAGCTTGCCGAAACATCGCCTGGTTGGCGGTGGTATATCGCCTCTTCGCCGCCGATGGACGCCACCAGAGCATCGCGCCGGTCCGGCCGATGGTCGCTTCGCTCGTCTTCGTCGAAATCCTCCAGCTGGTCCTGGTGGCGATCGTCGTGCGCTCTTCCGTCGATCCGGAGACGAGCGCGTTCGCGGTCGAGATCGGAGCGGCGTTCCGGGTGCTCGTCGCGGTGGGCGCACTGGTGCTGCTGCACAACCTCTACGTCGGCGCCGCTCCGGCGACACGACACATCCTGCGCTGGCCAGCGGCAGCGCTGGGCGGCCTGTGGGCCTACGAACTCAATCTTTACACCGTCGGTTACCTCGGCGGAGGCCTGGTCGAACTGCTGGCGTTGCGCGGTATCGTCCTGGGAATGGTGGCAGTGGCGCTGGTCTTCGGCGGGGATGCAGCTGCCCAGGGACGCCGCCTGAGCCCGTCGCGGGCGGTCGCATTCCGCACGCTCTCGCTGGCAGTGATCGGCAGCTATCTGCTGCTGATGTCGGCGATTTCGTTTTCGCTGAGCATCTTCGGCGAGGGCGTCCAGCGGCTAACGCAGGTCGGCTTCCTGGTCGCGGCGGCGGTCGTCGCATTGCTGTGGCTCCCGTCCCGCAAGCTGCGCGGTTGGTGGCGGACGACGCTGGTCAAACACCTGTTCCAGCATCGCTACGACTACCGCGCCGAATGGCTGCGGTTCACGCAGACGATGGGGCAGGGCGGGCCCGAGCACGAGGGCCTCGCCGAGCGCGCGGTCCGCGCGATGGCCGATGCGACGGACAGCCCCTCGGGCCTGCTGCTGATGCCGGGCGAAGACGGAGCATTCGCGCTCGCGGCTCGCTGGCGCAGCCCCTCGATCCAGGTTCCCGCCGTTGCGCTGTCGACCGAATTCGCGACCGAACTCGAGCGCGATGGCAGAGTGGTCGATCTCGATGCTGCGCGCGCGGGTGGCGATGCATCGGGACCGTCCATGGTCCCACCGGATTGGCTGCTCGACACCGCGGAAGTATGGGCGCTGGTTCCGCTGATGCACTTCGGGCGCTTGCAGGGCGTGGTCGTTCTGTCGAGGCCGACGGCGCCACGCAGGCTCGACTGGGAGGACTTCGACCTGCTGCGCGTGATCGGTCGCCAGCTGGCAAGCTATCTCGCCGAGAAGGCCGGGCAGGAAGAGCTGATGGAGGCGCGCCAGTTCGACGAGTTCAACCGGCGCATCGCCTTCGTGATGCACGACGTGAAGAATCTCGCGAGCCAGCTGTCGCTGCTTGCCCGCAATGCCGAGTTGCACGCCGACAAGCCGGCCTTCCGTGCCGACATGCTGGTGACGTTGAGGAACAGCGCGGACAAGCTCAACGCCCTGCTCGCCCGTCTCGGACGCTATGGCTCGAACGCCGCAGGTACGTGCGTTCGGACCAACTTGCGAGAGATGGCCGGTCGCGCGCGCGCGCGGCTGGCCGAGGCGGACCGCGTCGTGATCGTGGGCGGAGGCGAGATCGCGGTTCTCGCCGATCCCGACGGACTGGAGCAGGCACTGGTCCATCTCGTCCAGAACGCCATAGACGCCGCTCCTGCGGAGTCTCCGGTGCGCCTGGCGTTATCGAGCGACGGCATCCGCGGGCGGATCGAAGTGATCGATGCAGGCGCCGGCATGACGGCCGACTTCGTGCGCGAAGGGCTGTTCAAGCCGTTCGTCTCGTCGAAGCAATCGGGTTTCGGAATCGGTGCTTTCGAGGCGCGCGAACTGGTGCGCGCCATGGGCGGACGCCTCGACGTCGAATCGCGCGTCGGGATCGGCAGCCGCTTCACGGTCAGCCTGCCGCTGGTCGCGGCGCAGGAACTCATCCGCAATAACGCTGACGCCATCGCCGATGGCGCGGAGGTCGCATGATGCCACAGAACCGGCCGAAGTTGCTGATCGTCGAGGACGACGAAGGCCTCCAGGCACAGCTCAAGTGGGCCTACGAGGATTTCGACGTGACCGTCGCGGGCGATCGGGACACCGCGATCGCGGCGCTTCGCGCGGACGAGCCCGCGGTGGTCACGCTCGACCTCGGCCTTCCGCCGGATCCGGACGGGGTTTCGGAAGGGTTCGCGGTGCTCGATGCGATCATGGCCCTGAAGCCCGACACGAAGGTGATCGTCGCCTCGGGTCATGGGGCTCGCGAAAGCGCGCTCGAGGCGATCGCCCGCGGAGCCTACGACTTCTACCGCAAGCCGGTCGACATCGACGATCTGGGCCTGATCGTAAGGCGCGCCTGCAACCTGCGCGAGCTCGAGCAGGAGAACCGCCGGCTTTCGCTGCGCGCGTCCGACGACAAGACGGTGCTTGGCGGCCTCATCACTTCGGCACCGGAGATGATCAAGGTGGCGCGGACCATCGAGCGCGTCGCCAACACCAGCGTGTCGGTCATGCTGCTGGGCGCCAGCGGGACGGGCAAGGAGATCCTGGCGCGCGGACTGCACGAGGCGAGCGATCGCGCGCAGGGCCACTTCGTCGCGATCAATTGCGCGGCGATTCCCGAGACCATGCTGGAGGCCGAACTGTTCGGTCATGAAAAGGGCGCCTTCACAGGCGCGGTCAAGACCACCGAAGGGAAGATCGAGCAGGCCCACGGGGGCACGTTGTTTCTCGACGAGGTGGGCGACATCCCGCTTCCCTTGCAGGTCAAGCTGCTCCGCTTTCTCCAGGAACGGCAGATCGAGCGAATCGGCGGACGCAAGACGATCGACGTCGACACCCGCATCGTTTGCGCGACGCACCAGGATCTCGAAGCGATGATCGCCGACGGCCGCTTTCGCGAGGACCTGTTCTACCGCCTTGCCGAAATCGTGGTGAAGATACCGACGCTCGGCGAGAGGCCGGGCGATGCGGTGCTGCTCGCCAAGGCTTTCGTGAAACGCTTCGCGGCCGAAATGAATCCGGCGATCAAGGGGTTCGCGCCCGATGCGCTGGCGGCGATCGACGCGTGGGCCTGGCCCGGCAACGTGCGTGAGCTCGAGAACCGCGTGAAGCGGGCCGTGATCATGGCCGACGGCAAGCTCGTCGGCGCGGCGGACCTCGATCTGGAAGCCGCTCTCGAGGAACAGGACGACCTTCCGCTGAGCCTCAAGAGCGCGCGCGAGCAATCCGATCGCAAGGTGATCCGCCAGGCGCTGGCGCGTAGCGAAGGCAATATCTCGCATGCCGCGAAGCTGCTCGGGATCAGCAGGCCCACGCTCTACGATCTGCTCAAGCAGTATGATCTCCAGGATTGAGAGGTCCTGGCGCGCGGCCATCGCCGGCATTGCGCTGGCGGCGTTGGGCGCATGCGGCGCAGCCGAGCCTGAGCTCCCACCGCTCGAGGCCGCGCGCGCCATGCTCGCGCGTGGAGACGGTGTGGGCGCGGAGATATTGCTGCGTGAACTGCTCGACGAGGGCACGCCTCGCGAGGAGCTTGCCGCTTACATGGGCGAAGCCGAACTCGAACAGGGGCGGCCGATCGAAGCACGCGGCTGGCTGGAGCCGGGCGTGTTCTCGCAAGGGACGCACGGCCATGGGTTCCGCATGCTCGGGCTGCTCGAGATGCGGGCGGGAAATCTCCCGGCGGCGGGCGCCGCCTTCGATCGAGCGCTCGAAACCGATCCCGACAATCCCGAACTGTGGGTCGCGATCGGGCGACTTCGCTACAGCGGGGGCGAACAGACACAGGCGGTAGAAGCAAGCAAACGCGCCGTCGCGCTTGGACCCGACAACGTCGAGGCGCTGCGCTTTCGCGGTCAGCTCGTGCGCGATGCTTTCGGCATGGCGGCTGCGCTGCCCTGGTTCGAGGCCGCGCTCGAGCGCGACGGCGACGATATCGACCTCCTCGCGGACTACGCCGCGACGCTGGGCGAAGCGGGGCGAGCCAAGGACATGCTCGCCGTGGTCCGCCGGATGGCGGCGGTCGCACCGCGCGATCCGCGTATCGCATTCTACCAGGCTACGCTAGCGGCCAGGGCCAGGCAATTCGAGCTGGCGCGCGGCTTGCTGGCGCGCCGTACCGACATTGACCAACAGGGTCCCGCCGTCGCGCTCCTTTCCGGTGTGGTCGATCTCGAGAGCGGGAATCCGGCAAGTGCCGCGCAGACCTTCGACCGCCTCCTGCGCGCGCAGCCCGACAACCGTCGCGTCCGACAGTTGCTGGCGCTTGCTCTGCGCCGTGCCGGAAACGATCGCGAGCTGGTCTACCGCTTTGCCGACGCGGCCACGCGACCCGACGCCGAACCCTATTTCGCGCAGACGATCGGCCGTGCCTACGAAGCGCTTGGGGAGCGAGACAAGGCCGCACCCTTGCTGGCCAGTGCTTCGCGCGCGCGACCTACGGAACTCGTGCCCTTGCCGACCGGGATACCAGCCGAGCTTGTGCAGGGGCGGGGCAGGCCTTCCGGCGAGGATGCGCGGGCGCTCGTGCGCGGTTTCATCGGGACCGGCCGTATGCAAGCCGCGATCGATGCGGTGGAATCCTTTCGAGCGAAATTTCCCGGATCCGCCGATGCGCTCGGGCTTGCCGGTGATGCCTACCTCGCGGCTGGCGAGCCACGCCGGGCGCTGGAGCGATACCGGTCCGCCGCCAAAATCCGGCGCCCCTGGCCGCTAGCCCGGCGAATGCTCGCGGCCCATGCGATGCTCGGGGACGTATCGGGGGCGGAGGCGCTCCTGACCCACCACTTCGCAGGCGAACCCGCCAATCGCGAAGCGGCGAGTCTTCTGGCCTTGCTGGCGTTCGACGCGAGGCAGTGGGAGCGGGGCGAATTCCTGCTCGAGCATGCCCTTGCCAACGGCGGGGCGCACGATCCGCGCCTGCTCGCCCTTGCCGCGCGCATTGCGCTGCGCCGCAATGATACGGACGAAGCGCGCGAGCTCGCCGCACGAGCCTATCGCCTTCAGCGGCGCAATGCGGCCGCTAGCGCGGCGCTGGTGGAGGCGCTCTATGCCGCTGGCGAAGATGATATAGCGGCTGCTCTGTCGGCGGCGCAGCGGCGCTGAGACGGCGTCGATCCGACCGGGTCGACAGCACTGGCGGGCTGCGGCATGACGCAAGCGTGGCGGGCAGCTTCCTTTCGCGGATCGATCTGATGGTGCGGCTGCTCGTGGTCGCGATAGTGCTCGCGACCGTGGTGCCCGCCACCGGCGAAGGCCGGATCTTCGCGCAGGGCGTTTCCAACGTCGCGATCTTCGCGCTGTTCTTTCTGAACGGCTTGCGCCTCCCACGGGACGAGGTCTTGCGAGGGCTTGCGCACTGGCGATTTCTCGTGCCGCTGCTCGGGTGGTGCTTCGGCGCCATGGCGCTCGTCGGCCTGGGGCTTTCGCGCATCGGCGAGATGCTCCTCCCTCCCGAGATCGCGATCGGCTTCCTGTTTCTCGGTACGCTTGCATCGACTGTCCAGTCGGCGCCCGCCTACACGTCGCTGGCCGGAGGCAACCTTGCGGTGTCCGTAGTCGCCGCAGCCTTGCTCAACGTTGTCGGCGTGTTCCTGACAGCGCCCCTGTTCGCGCTCATGGGAGGCCTGGAAACCGCCGACGTCGGGTTCGATGCGCTGCTCAAGATCCTCGCCTTGCTGGTCGTGCCTTTCGCGCTCGGTCAGGCGATGCAAGGAATCGGCAGCACATGGGTGCTCGCGCACCCGAGGCTCGTCGGGGGGATGGACAGGCTGGCGATCGCGATCGCGGTCTACGTCGCGTTCTCGGGCGCGGTCGAGCAGGGTCTGTGGACCTCGCTCGATGCGGGCCAATGGGCCGCGCTCGCCGCTCTGCTCGCGCTTTTCCTGCTTGCGGGCTTCGGCGGCAGCTGGGGCCTTTCGGGCTTCATCGGGCTCGATCGGCCGAGCCGCGTGGCGTTCATGTTCGCCGGCGCCCATAAGAGCGTCGTCAGCGGCGCGCCGATCGCGCTGATCCTGTTTCCGCCTGCCCAGGCGGGGCTCGTGATGGTTCCGCTGCTCGCCTATCACCTCATGCAGCTGGTCGTCTCGGCGCCGCTCGCTAGGCGGCTGGCGTCTCGCTCTCGCTGACAGGGTTGCGCCGGTTGTGGCGTACCGACCACCAGAGCGAGAGGCCGATGAGGATCGCGCCGATCAGGCCGGTGATCGTTTCGGGAATGTGGAACTTCGCCGAAAGCAGCATGATCGCGCCGAGCACGATGATCGCCCAGAATGCGCCGTGTTCGAGAAAGCGGTACTGTGCCAGCGTCCCCTGCTTCACCAGATGGATCGTCATCGAACGCACGAACATCGCACCGATCGACAGGCCGAGCGCGATCACGATCATGTTGTTCGACAATGCGAAGGCGCCGATCACCCCGTCGAAGCTGAACGAGGCGTCGAGCACGTTGAGGTAGAGGAAGCCACCGAGCCCGCTGCGCACGACCGCGCCCTGGAGACGCGCCGCTTCCTCGCGCAGTTCCAGAACCTTGTTGATCCCCTCCACACCGATGAACGTGACCAAGCCGAGGATACCCGCGACGATGAAAGTCAGCGCCTCGTCGGGCTCGAGCATCGTCGAAATGCCCCACATGGCGAGCAGCAGAAGTGCGATCTCGGCTGCGGGCAATGCGGCGAACCGCGCCAGCTTGGCCTCGACGACGGCGATCCAGTGAACGTCCTTGTCCAGATCGAAGAAGAACTTGAGCCCGACCATCGCGAGGAACGCGCCACCGAAGCCCGCAATGCCAACGTGCGCCGAACTGACGATTTCCTCGTACCGCGCCGGATCGTTGAGCGAGAGGTTCAGTGTCTCGATCGGGCCGAGCCCCGCGGCGATGGCGACGATCGCGAGCGGGAAGACGATCCGCATCCCGAACACGGCGAAGGCGATGCCCCAGGTAAGAAACCGGCGCTGCCAGACGTCGTCCATCTCCTTCAGGACCGAGGCGTTGACCACGGCGTTGTCGAAGCTCAGCGAGACCTCGAGCACCGAAAGCACCACGATGATCCACAGCAACGAAGCCGTTGCGCCGATATCGCCGCCGCTGCTCGACCAGCCGTACCAAGCTCCGAGGCCGAGGCAGATCAGCGTGAAGACGAACGAGAACTTGTAGAAGCGAAGCAGCGTGGCCATGCGGCAATCCCGATGAGGTGAGCGCGCCCGCTAGGAAATTCGCGCGCGCCCCGCAAGTTTCGCGTGCGCGCTACTTCGGCTGGTAGGTCTGCTCCTCGCCCGGGAAGGCGCGGCTGCGCACTTCGGCGGCATATGTCTCGGCGGCCTTCGAGATGATCTGCGCCATTTCCTCGTAGCGCTTCACGAACCGTGGCACGCGTTCGAACATGCCGAGCATGTCTTCGCAGACAAGCACCTGCCCGTCGCACTTCGCCGAAGCGCCGATGCCGATCGTGGGGCACGAGATGCCTTCGGTCACGGCGACGGCGATCGGTTCGACCACCCCTTCGACCACCACGGCGAAGGCACCCGCCTCGTCGAGCGCTTTCGCATCGGAAACGATCTTTTCCGCTTCTGCATCGTCGCGGCCGCGCGCGGCATAGCCGCCGAGCACGTTGACCGCCTGCGGGGTCAGCCCGACATGGCCCATCACCGGTATCCCGCGCCGGGTAAGGAAGGCCACCGTTTCGGCCATCGCCGCGCCGCCTTCCAGTTTCACGCCGGCAGCGCCGCTCTCCTTCAGCAGCCGTGCGGCGCTCTCGAACGCCTGCACGGGCGAAGCCTCGTAGCTGCCGAAGGGCATGTCGACGATGACGACCGAGTGATAGCTGCCGCGCACGACGGCTGCGGCGTGATTGGCCATCATCTCCATCGTCACCGGGATAGTGGAAGGGAGACCGTAGATCACCTGACCCAGCGAATCGCCGACCAGCAACAGGTCGCAATGCTCGTCGAGCAACTGCGCCTGACGCGCGGTGTAGGCGGTAAGCATGACCAGAGGTTCCGCCGTCGTCCCGCCCTGCTTGCGCTGGCGGATCTTCGGTATCGTCAGCCTGCGCATCGGCTGGGGCGTGGGGTTCGCGCGGCTTGTCGCGGTGTCGAGCTGGAAGGTCGTGGACATGCCCCGCGTTCTAGACGGCGCGGGCAAAACCGCCAACCCGGCCTTGGCCTTGCGCGCAAAACTTGCAACAAAGGCACAAAGCATAAGCGGGAAGGAAAATACGAATGGTCGCAACCGCCAGGACGACGGGCGAGGGCTGGTCCTCGCGCTCCGCCTTCATACTCGCTGCGATCGGCGCGGCGGTAGGGCTGGGCAATATCTGGCGGTTTCCGACCCTCGCGGGCGAAAGCGGGGGTGGCGCATTCGTGATCTTCTACGTGGCGTGCGTATTCCTGCTCGGACTGCCGCTCGTCCTGTCCGAGATATTTCTCGGCCGCACCGGGCAAACCGATGCGGTGGGGTCGATTCGGCGGGTCGCGGAAAAATCAGGTGCCTCGCCGCGGTGGTCGTTCTTCGGCGGGATCGGTGCGGTGGCCGCGTTCCTCGTCCTGTCGTTCTATTCGGTCGTCGCAGGCTGGGTGCTCTACTACGCGGGAGTGATGGGTTTCGATTTCCTCCAGGCGCTGTTCGCCGGAGACCCGTTTCGCGGGGCGCTCGCCGGGGAAAGCCAGGCGATGATCCAGGGCCGGTTGACGGACTTGTTCGCGAACCCGGCGCTGCTTCTCGCGATGCACCTGGTCTTCATGGGTGCGACGCTGTTCATCGTTGCGCGCGGCGTCCACGGCGGGATCGAGAAGGCAGCTACCTGGCTGATGCCCGCGTTCTTCGCATTGCTGGTTGGCATCACGATCTATGGCGCCTTCGTCGGCGACATGAGCCAAGCGATCGCGTTCCTGTTCACGCCCGACTGGTCGAAGCTGACACCCTCGGTGATGAACGCAGCGCTCGGGCAGGCGCTGTTCTCGCTCTCGCTCGGCGTGGCTGGCTTGATCACCTACGGATCGTACATCAAGGACAGCTCGGGTCTGGGGCCTACCGCCGCGACGATCGCGGTGGCGGATACGGCGGTGGCGCTGATCGCGGGCATGATGATCTTCCCGATCGTCTTCGCCGTGGGGCTCGATCCCGCAGCCGGGCCCACGCTGGTGTTCCAGTCGCTCCCCTTCGCGTTCCAGACGATGCCGGCAGGCGCGCTGATCGGGTTCCTGTTCTTCGTTCTGATCCTGGTCGCGGCCATAACGAGCTCGATATCGCTGCTCGAGGTGCCCACTGCCTGGGGCGTCGGCGAACGCGGATGGAGCCGCCGCCGTTCGGCGACGATTTTCGGGGGAGGCGCGCTTCTGGTCGGGATCGCCTGCCTGCTCGGTTACAACGTGTGGTCCGACGTCAGGCCACTCGGGTTTTGGTCGATCTTCGCCGAGACCGATATCCTCGACACGGTCGATGGTTTCACCGCCAAGGTCATGCTGCCTCTGGTCGCGCTGTTCACGGCGATCTTCGTCGGGTGGAAGGCGGATCGCGACCTCGTGCGGGCGACCACCGGCCTTCCCGGTGGCATGCTTGCTCTATGGCGCTTCCTCATCGCCTGGCTGTGTCCGATTGCCGTCTCGCTGATCCTGCTGTTCGGTCTGTTCCCCGGGTTGTTGACGGCCTGACGAATCCCGATTGTCACCGCGCTGAAATCGCATAGTAACAGCGCGATGGCTGGCAGGGCGGGGGAGTCTCGTCGCGGGCCGGGGAGACTCCCTGATGTTTCTTGATCGTATCAAGCCGCTGGATGCCATTCTGGCGACGGCACAGAAGAAGTCGCTCAAGCGAACGCTGGGTCCGATACAGCTCATGCTGTTCGGTATCGGGTGCATCATCGGCACCGGTATTTTCGTGCTGACGTCGGTCGGCGCGCAGAAGGCCGGTCCCGGCCTGATGATCGCCTTCGCCATCGCGGGTGCGGTCTGCATCGTCGCCGCGCTTTGTTATGCGGAAATCGCCGCGATGGTCCCGGTTGCGGGCAGCGCCTACACCTACAGTTACGCCACCATGGGCGAATTCCTCGCCTGGACCGTAGGCTGGGCCTTGATCATGGAGTACGCGATCGCGGCCAGCGCGGTCTCGGTCGGATGGTCGGGCTATTTCAGCGGCACGATCCTCAACGAATTCTTCGGGATACAGTTGCCCCAGTTCCTTGCCGCAGGGCCGCTGGCCTTCGGGGGCGAAGAGGGGGGCTTCATCAATCTGCCCGCAATGTTCATCGCCTTGCTCGTTACCGGCCTGCTGATCGTCGGCACCAGCGAAAGCGCCAAGGTCAACGCGGTGCTGGTTGCGGTCAAGGTGACGGCGCTCACCGCGTTCGTCGCGCTGACGCTGACCAGCCCCGAGTTCGACGCCGAACGGTTCAATCCCTTCCTTCCCGCGGGCCTGTTCGGCGGCTGGGGGACCGGGGTTGGCGCGGTCGGCGCGGCCGCGACGATGTTTTTCGCCTATGTCGGCTTCGACGCGGTCTCTACCGCGGCCGAGGAAACCAAGAATCCGCAGCGCAACGTTCCGATCGGGCTGATCGGATCGCTGCTGTTCTGCACCGTGTTCTACATTCTGGTCGCCGCCGGTGCGATCGGGACGATCGGCGGACAGCCGATCTTCGACGCGACCGGGTTCCCGCTCGAAGCCGGTTCGCCCGAGCTCGCTCGCCAGTGCGCCATGCCCGCCTATGCCGGTGCTCTGGTCTGTTCGGACGAGGCGCTCGCGCACGTGCTGCGCCAGATCGGCTTCTCGGGCGTCGGTAATGCACTCGGCATTGCAGCCTTCCTTGCCTTGCCGTCGGTCATCCTGGTGCTGCTGTTCGGGCAGACGCGCATCTTCTTCGTGATGAGCCGCGACGGGCTGCTGCCGCCGGTTCTGGCCAAAGTCCATCCGCGTTTCCGCACGCCGCACGTGGTGACTGCGATCACCGGTATTGCGGTGGCGACCGCGGCGGCATTCTTCCCCGTCGGGCAGCTTGCCGATATCTCCAATGCAGGAACGCTCTACGCGTTCTTGATGGTGGCGGTTGCGGTGATGGTCCTGCGGCGGCGCGACCCGGGCCGCGAGCGCACGTTCCGCGTACCTTTCGTCTGGGTGATCGCACCGCTCACGATGATCGGCTGCGTCCTGCTGTTCTTCAATCTGCCGACGCAGGCGATGCTGTTCCTGCCGATCTGGAGCGCTATCGGGATCGTGATCTACTTTCTCTACAGTCGCCGCAGCAGCCATCTGGGCCGCGGGATCGTCGAGGTGGTGGATGACATCGAAGGCGATGAAACGATGGTCCCGATCCATCCGCCGAAGGGCTGAGGTTCCACCTCACGCAAACAGAAAGGGCCGCCTCGCGAGAGGCGGCCCTTTTCGTATCGATCGCGAACTCGTCAGAGCGTGGTTTCGGTATGCTTTTCCTTGGCATCCTCGTGCACTGTCATGCCGAGCGCCATCTTCGCGGTGTCGACCAGGCCCATGTCGCCGTCCCAGATTTCCGCCTGACCCAGGTCCATGCGCAGGAACAGGATGTCGGGATCGTCCTTGCCGCCATCGTACCAGGCTTCGACGAAGTTGTTCCAGAACTGTTCGAACCGTTCGCGGCTCGTCTCCACGGAGAGCGTTCCGTGGAAGCGGGCGAACATGTCGTGCCCCTTGCCTTCGAAGGTTGCTGTGGCGGGGCCCAGCGCGGCGAATTTGCTGCGCTTCTGGGTGAAGAACCAGATGGCGCTGTTCGCATCCTTGTCGAGCTGCGGGCTCATGGGAACGGCGGTTGCGCTGTCGCCGTCGAGCTGGAGGAAGAGATAGGGCGAATCGCCCAGTGCGGCCCAGAATTTCTTCTTCAGCTTGTCGGGATCGCCGTGGTTGTATTTCATGGGGATAGCTCCTCTTGCATGTGCTCACGCAACGGGGCTGTGCGCGATTTCGTTCCACGGTCGCCGGTGCGATTGCGAATCGCGCGGAGTTGGAACATAATAAGAACGAATGAGTCGTTCCGCCATGCAACCCGATCAGCTTTCCGTTTCGTGCGACCCCGCTGCGCTGCTCGCTTCGCGCAACGCGCGATGGCGCCCGGGGCTTGCCGCGCCCGCGCACAGCGAGATTCTGGCCAGCGGACGCGAGGGCGCCGGGGCGGGATTTGCGCTGGCGCTGGCGCGTGATGCGTGGCGCAGCGCCGCGCCGGGCGAGACGACATGCGAGGACGATCGCGCCGTGCTGTGGGTCCAGGATCGCGCGACGGTGCGGTTGACCGGTCGCCCCTATCGCCCCGGGCTTCCGACGGATCTGCGCCACCGGCTGATCCACGTGGTGGCGGAGAAGCGCGAAGACGCGCTGTTTGCGCTGGAGGAAGGGCTGCGCTGCCGCGAACTGGCCTTTGTGATCGGCGAACTGGCGGGCAACCCGCGAGCGCTGGACTTCACCGCCTCGCGCCGATTGAGCCTCGCGGCGGAAAGGCACGGTGTGCCGCTGTGGCTGGTGCGGCTCGATGCGGCGCGCGACCTGTCTTCCGCGCGGATGCGCTGGGAAGTGCATTCCGCCGCCTCGCCGCCGCCGCGCTGGAACCCCGCCGCGCCCGGCTTGCCCAGTTGGCATGCGGAACTGTTCCGCGCCCGCATCCACACCCCCGGAGAATGGACCCTGCGCGATGACCGAGGAAGTCTCGCCGCCGCCCCGCCGCATCCTGTCGGTCTGGCTTTCGCGGCTGGCGATCGATCGCTGGCGGCTGGCTGAAGGCT
>CAMPGP010000007.1 GCA_946885545.1 uncultured Altererythrobacter sp. | reverse complement strand
AACGGGCTCAAGAACGCCCAGACCGACCTGGGCGTTATCGCCCACAACATCGCCAACGTGGAAACCAGCGGTTTCAAGAAGGGCAGCACCCAGTTCGCCGACATCGTCGCGGGCTCGGCGCAGACCGATCCGCGCATGGTCAAGGGCATCGGCGCCACCGTCGAGGCGATCACGCAGAACTTCTCGCTCGGTCCGATCGAGCAGACCGGCGCTTCGCTCGACGTCGCGATCACCGGCGACGGCTTCTTCGCCACCCGCTCGGCCGAATCCGGCAAGACGCTATACACCCGCAACGGCTCGTTCGGGATGGACGAGAACGGCTACATCACCGACGGCGGGCCGAACCGCCTGCAGATCTTCCCGACCGACGCCAACGGCGTTCCGACCTCGAACACGCCGGTCGACGCCCTGGTCCCGCCGCTCAATGCTGCGGGCTCCGAATACGTCGGCGTGGTCGTGGGCAAGGACGGCCTGGTTTCGGCCTCCTATGCCGATGGCACCGTAGAGCCGGTGGGCAGCATCGCGCTCGCATCGTTCATCGTGCCGACCGGTCTCAAGCAGGTCGGGTCGTCGAACTGGGAATCGACCGGCATTTCGGGTCAGGCGAACTACGGCTCGCCGGGCAACGGCCAGTTCGGATCGCTGCTGTCGGGCGCGATCGAGCGCTCCAACGTCGATATCGCCGAGGAACTCGTCGGCCTGATCACCGCGCAGCGCAACTTCCAGGCTAATGCCAAGGCGATCGACACTGCGACCCAGATTTCGCAGACGGTCATCAACCTGCGGACCTGATAGGCCATGGACCGCCTGATCTACACCGCCCTGTCGGGCATGAACGCGTCGATGGAACGCCAGCGCGTGATCGCCAGCAACATGGCGAACGCGCAGACGGTAGGCTTTCGCGCGGAACTGCTCGATCAGCGGCCGGTCACCATCGATGGCCAGACGCTCGACGTGCGCGCGATGCAGCGTGCCGAAGTGCGTGGGGCGAGGATGGAAGCCGGGGAGATGACGCGGACGGGCCATGCGCTCGACCTCTTCATCCAGGGCGAGGCCTTGATGGCGGTCCAGGCAACCGACGGAACCGAGGCCTATACCCGGCGCGCCGACCTCTCGATCTCGCCCACGGGCGCGCTCGTGAACGGGGAAGGCCTTCCGGTGATGGGGGAAACCGGCCCGATCACCTTGCCGCTCGGCGCCAATCCCACGATCTCGCCCGATGGCGTGGTCAGCGTGACCAACCCCGCCGCGCCCGAGGCGCCGGCGGTCGAGGTCGGGCGGATCAAGCTCGCGGGATGGCAGGGCAGCCCGATCGCCAAGGGGCTCGACGGCCTGTTCCGTGTCCAGGGCGGGGGCGTGCTTCCCGCCGACGCGGAAGCGACGGTGATCACCGGCGCACTCGAACAATCGAACGTGAAGCCCACCGAGGTGCTGGTCGAGATGATCGACGCGCAGCGCCTCTTCGACATGCGTAGCAAGCTCATCGCCACCGCGCGCGACTGCGACCAGGCCGGCGCGCAATTGATGCGCATGAGCTGACCGACGAGCTGACGAAAGGAACAGGACAATGCCCACTTCCGCTCTCCAGGTGGCCCGCACCGGGCTTGAGGCGCAGGACGCGCGCATGCGCGTCATCGCGAACAACCTCGCCAACGTCGGCACCACCGGCTTCAAGAAGGATCGCGCCAACTTCGCGACGCTCGCCTATCAGGACGCGCGCGTGGCCGGTCAGCGCTCCTCGGGTGAGACCGCCTATGCCACCGGGCTCAATCTCGGCACCGGCGTGGCGATCCAGTCTACCAGCCAGATCGTGACCCAGGGTGCGCTCAGCACCACGGGCAACGCGCTCGACCTCGCGCTCGACGGCGACGGCTATTTCCAGGTCGAACTGCCCGGCGGGCGGCTCGGCTACACCCGCGCGGGCAACTTCACCCGCTCCGCCGAAGGGCAGCTGGTGACGCAGCAGGGCTACATCGTGCAGCCCGCGATCACCGTTCCCGAAGGCGCTTCGGCGATCGCGGTATCGCCGGACGGCATCGTCACCGCGCAAGTCGCGGGCGACGCGGAACCGGCCGAACTCGGCCAGATCCAGGTCGCGAGCTTCGCCAACCCGGCGGGCCTGCAGGCGATCGGCGACAACTTCCTGGTCGAGACCGCAGCCAGTGGTGCCGTCCAGCTCGGGCCAGGCGGAGAGCTCGGCCGCGGCAATATCCGCCAGGGCATGCTCGAAGCGTCGAACGTCAACATCGTCGAGGAGCTGGTCGACATGATCGAATGCCAGCGCGCCTACGAGATTAATTCGAAGATGGTTTCGTCGGTCGACGAGATGCTCCGCAACGCCAACCAGACACTGTGAGCCCAATCATGAACCGCACACTCTTCCGCACGGCGACGGTCGCCGGTTCCGCGCTCGCGCTCGCAGCCTGCGGCGGCGAGCGGGCCGTCGGCTTCCAGGCGGCGCTTCCGCCTCCGCCCGCGCCCGCCGTGGCGCAGGCTCCGGCCAACGGCGCGATCTTCCAGCCGACCGGCGGCTTTACCGCGCTCTACAACGGCAACCGCGCCAGCCGCGTCGGCGATCTCGTCACCGTAGTGCTGATGGAGCGCACGCAGACCTCGAAGTCGGCGAGCTCGAATACCAAGCGCGACGGCGGCTTCTCGCTGACGCCGCCGAGCACCGGGCCGTTCTCGTTCAACCCCAATGTCCTTAACTCTTCCGGCAATTCGTCGTTCAAAGGGCAGGGGGATGCGTCCCAGACCAACACTTTCAGGGGGGACATCACCGTGACGATCGCCGAAGTCCGCCCCAACGGTACCGCCTTCGTACGAGGCGAAAAGATCATGGAACTGAGCCAGGGCGAGGAGTGGATCCAGCTCTCTGGCATCATCCGCCTCGCGGACATCGACCAGAACAACGCGATCGCCTCGCCCCGCATTGCGGACGCGCGGATCACCTACGCGGGCAAGGGCGCCGTCCAGCGCGCGAGCCGCGAAGGCTGGCTGTCGAAGTTCTTCAATTTCGTGACCCCGTTCTGAGGGCCTTGCCATGACCAGGACCATCATCCTCGCCCTCGCGGCCTTTCTCACCTGCCTCGCGGCTCCGGCCTCGGCCGAGCGCGTGCGCGACATCGGCACCTTCCAGTCGGTGCGTTCGAACCAGCTCACCGGCTACGGCATCGTGGTCGGCCTCGACGGCACCGGCGACGACAACTTCGCCTACGTGACCCAGGCGATGCGCGGCGTTTCGGACCGTTTCGGTCTGCAGTTGCCGCCGGGGGTCAATCCGGCGCTCAAGAATGCCGCGGCGGTGATCGTCACCGCCGATCTCCCGGCCTTCGCCAAGCCCGGCCAGCGGATCGACATCACCGTTTCGACCATCGGCAAGGCCAAGTCCCTGCGTGGCGGCGCGCTGATCCTGACCGCGCTCTACGGTGCCGACGGTCAGGTCTATGCGATGGCGCAGGGCAATCTCGCGGTCGGCGGACTGGGCGTTTCTGGGGCCGACGGTTCCAAGCTGACGGTAAACGTGCCCACCGTGGGCCGCGTGCCCGACGGCGCGAGCGTCGAACGCGCGGTGGCGACCGGCTTCGAAAGCTCGGACGTGCTGCGCTGGAACCTGTACCAGGCCGACTTCCTGACCGCCACGCGCGTGCGCGACGCGATTAACGGGCGCTACCCGGGGATGGCGAGCGTGGAAGACGGCGTGACGCTCGCCCTGCGGTTGCCCTTCGGAGCCAACGAGCGCGCGGGCATCATGGCTTCCATCGAAATGCTCGACATCGATCCGGCCGAAGCGGCCGCGCGGGTGATCGTCAACAGCCGTACCGGCACCGTCGTGATCTCCAGCGCGGTGCGCCTGTCGCCCGCCGCGATCAGCCACGGCAGCCTGGTGGTTCGGATCGACGAGAATCCCACCGTGGTCCAGCCCGCGCCGTTCAGCGAAGGCGAGACCGCGGTCGAGCAGGACACCACGATCGACGCCTACGAAGAAGGCAATCGCGTCTCCTTGTTCGAACCGGGCGCCTCGCTCGCGGAACTGGTCGACGGACTCAACATGCTCGGGCTTTCGCCCTCCGATCTGGTGGCGATCCTCGAGGCGCTCAAGCAGGCCGGATCGCTCAAGGCCGAGATGGTGGTCATATGACGGACCCGATCTCCCTCGCCGGCGCCAAGGCCGGGACCGCGATCGTATCGGCCACCGCCCCGGGCGGGAGCGAACGCGAGCGGCTGGCCGAGGCAGCCAAGCAGTTCGAGGCGATCTTCCTGCGCCAGGTCCTGTCGGCCGCGCGCAATACGGATTTCGGTGGCAGCGAAGTGTTCGGCGGCAGCGGCGAGGAGACCTTCCGCGAGATGCGCGACGCGCGCTTCGCCGAACTTGCCTCGACCACCGGTTCGCTGGGCCTTGCCGCGAAGATCGAGGCGCAACTCGCGCGCTTCGTCGAGCCGGCCGCGCGCGAAACCGCGGAGCGCTGACGCATGGCCTCCGATCTCCTTTCGATCGCCGCCAGCGGCGCGCGCGCCGCGCGCAGCGCGCTCGACGTCACCGCCCAGAACATCGCCAAC
The DNA here is from genome assembly GCA_946885545.1 of uncultured Altererythrobacter sp. The sequence goes on along the minus strand of CAMPGP010000007.1, from coordinate 18,281 downwards.
GCCTCGAGCGAGGGCTATGTCAGGCGCAGCGTGCGCATGGAGGAGGTCTCTGCTGCGGGCGGGCAGAACCGCGTCGGCGACCTCTCACTCTCGGGCGCGCGCATTGCGGGCATCCACCGCAACGCCGATCTGTTTCGACAGGCGGAAGTCCGCCGCACCGGTAGCGACCTTGCGCGCGCGGACACCGAGCTACGCGGGCTGGAGAACATCGAGGCCTCGGTCGAGCAGTCCGGGGTCTACGGTTCGATCGTCGAGTTCGAGGCCTCGCTGCAGCAGCTTTCGACCGACCCGACCGATCCTTCGCTCCGCGCCGCGGTGCTGGCCGATGCCGATACGCTTGCGCGCAAGTTCAACATCGCTGTCGAAACGCTCGACGCTGCGGGCGAGGGCGTGCGCTTCGATGCCGCCGCGGCGGTCGACGAGGCCAACATCATCGGCGGCGAACTGTCACGGGTGAACCTGCGCCTCTCGCGCGCAGGCGAGGGCAGCAGCGACCGTGCTTCACTGCTCGACCAGCGCGACGCGCTGCTCGAACGGTTGAGCGGCGTGGTTGCCATCTCGACCAGCTTCGCCCCCGACGGTGCTGTCACGGTCACCACCGGCGGTGCGACCATGGTCAGCGGCGGCAATGCGGCCGCCCTTTCGATGACGACCGCCGCGGATGGTACGATCGGCTTCGAACTGGGCGGCGCGGCGATCCAGCCAACCGGCGGGGCGCTTGCCGGTGCCTCGCTCGCCCTCGCCGCGGGCGCGGACGTGCGCGCCCGGCTCGACACGATGGCGGATAACATCGCGAGCGCGGTCAACGGCGCGCAAGCCAATGGCGTTGCGCTCGACGGTTCGCAGGGACAGCCGATCTTCGCCGGCTCGGGCGCCGCGGGTATCGCGGTCGTCGTTTCCGACAGCTCGGCGATCGCCACCGCACCCGCCGGCTCGCCCGCGGGCAGCCTCGACGGCTCCAATCTCGCGGCGCTCCGCCAGTCGCTGAACGACGGCGGCGCGGCCAAGTCGATGAACTCGCTCCTGTTCGACGTCTCCAGCGCGGTATCGGGCCGGACCGTGACACGCGACGCGCTCGATGCGATCGCGTCATCGGCGCGCATCTCGCTCGAGCAGCAGGCAGGCGTCGACCTCGATACCGAAGCTGCCAACCTGATGCGCTTCCAGCAGGCGTTCCAGGCGTCGGGCCGCGCGATGCAGGTCGCCAGCGACATCTTCGATACCCTGATGCAACTGAGGTAGGTGCGCGATGATCAATCTTAGCACGAGCGCCTTCTACGAGCGCGCGACCCGCCAGGTGGGCACTTTGCGGGCGGAATCAGAGAAGCTGCAGCAGCAGATCGGTACCGGCCAGCGCCTTTCGCGGTCGTCCGACGATCCAGTCGCGGCGGCGCGACTGCGCACGCTGATGCGCGGCGATCGGCTGGCCGAGATCGACCAGCGCAATTCGGACATCGCAACCAACGATCTGCGCCTGGCGGACGATGCCCTCGATTCGGTCGCGAACGTGATCATTCGCGCGCAGGAACTGGCCACGCTGGCTGCAAACGACACGCTTAGCGCGGAGCAGCGCGCCTCGATCAGCACCGAGCTCGGCAATCTGCAGCAGAGCCTGCTGATGGTCGCCAACGGCCGCGACAGCGCGGGGCACGCATTGTTCGGCGGTCAGGCGGGCGGCCCGGCCTACGAGGTGACCGGCGGGACCTACACCTACGTCGGGACGGCGGGCAAGGATCCGGTCGATCTCGGCGACGGCCAGTCGGTCGTCCCGTCGCTGACCGGGCCCGAAGTGTTCGACTTCGAAGTCGGCGGCGCATCGACCGATCTGTTCGCGGTGCTCGGCAACTTCGCCACCGCGCTTCAGGGCACGGGCAATCACGGTGATGCCAGTCGCTCGGCGCTCGACGGGCTCGCCGCAGGGCTGGAGAAGGTCACTACGGGGCAAACCGTCGTCGGCGCGCGGATGGGCTGGGTCGAGACGATGAACGAGCGCCGCATCGCCAACGGCGAACTGGTCGCCGACGAACAGGCAGCGATCGGCGGCGCCGATCTCGCCACGACGATGACGCGGCTGCAGGAGACGATGACCGTGCTCGAAGCGAGCCAGGCGAGCTTCGTGCGCCTCGCCAACCTCACCTTGTTCGACATGATGCGTTGAAGTTAAAAAAGATAAGGGTTTCAAAGAAATGTACGCTGTAGTCGGTATTGTTGTCCTGCTTGTCATGGTGTTCGGCGGATTCGCTCTTACCGGGGGCGCGCTCGGCCCGGTCATGGCGGCCGTTCCGCACGAGATGATGATCATCGGCGGTGCCGCGGTGGGCGCGATGATCGCGGGAAATTCGCTCCACGAGCTCAAGGCGATCGGCGGATCGTTCAAGAAGATCTTCAAGGGGCCGCGGCACACGCGGCAGGATCACATCGACGCGATCGCGCTGACGACGAAGCTGATGAAGCTGATGCGGACCGAAGGCCCCGTCGCGCTGGAAAGCCATGTCGAGAACCCGCAGGATTCCGAAATATTCGCCGAATATCCGAACCTCCTCTCCAACAAGCCGCTGATCGCGCTGATCGCGGACACGCTAACCTTGCTCGTCGTTTCCTCGGGCACGCTGGAAACGCATGCGGTCGAAGACGTGATGGACAATGCGATGAAGACGCATTTCCACGACATGCGCGAACCGCAGCATGCGCTCCAGTCGCTCGCCGACGCGCTGCCTGCTCTCGGCATCGTCGCGGCCGTTCTCGGCGTGGTGAAGACGATGGGTTCGATCGACCAGCCGCCCTCGATCCTGGGCGGGATGATCGGATCGGCGCTCGTCGGGACCTTCCTCGGCGTGCTGCTCGCCTACGGCGTGGTCGGTCCGCTCGCCTCGCGGCTCAAGCAGATCATCGAACAGGACGAACAGATCTTCCATGCGGTGAAGCAGGTGATCATCGCCTCGCTCAACGGATATCCGCAGCCGCTGGTGGTCGAAAGCGCGCGCTCGGGCCTCGGCCATGCCTTCCGCCCCGGCCTTTCGGAACTGCTCGACAGCCTGCGGGGTCGATGACGTGGCGAGCCGGGCAGGGCGCAACGATCCGGTAGCGCCGATCATCGTCAAGAAGGTGACCGTGGTGGCCGATGGCGGGCACCACGGCGGCGCGTGGAAAGTCGCCTACGCCGACTTCGTGACCGCGATGATGGCGTTCTTCCTCCTCCTCTGGCTGCTCGGTTCGACGACCGAGGACCAGCGGCAGGGGCTGGCGGACTACTTCACGCCGACCCTGGTCAAGACCAAGGAACAGAGCGCCGGGTCCGACGGGCTGCTCGGCGGCGCTTCGCTGACCGATCCCGATTCCTATCCGCATCGCGCATCGCAGACCGGCAGTCGTTCGATCACCGTTCCGCGCGCCGCGCAGGGCGGCCCGAAGGAAAGCATCAGCGCCGCCACGCGGATGCGCGCGCGCGTGGCCGAAGAACTGAAGGACAGCGCCCGGCTGCGCCGCCTCATGCGCCAGGTGCGGATGGTCGACACGGTAGAAGGGGTGCGGATCGACCTCGTCGACGACGCGGATTTCTCGATGTTCGTGCTCGGCACCACGGTGCTCACGCCCGACGCGATGCGGCTCGTCGGCGCGCTGGCCGACTCGCTGCGTCCGGAACCGGGCGAGCTCAACATTCGCGGGCACACCGATGCCCTGCCGTGGAAGAGCGGCGCGCAGGCCAACAACTGGTCGCTCTCGGCCGGCCGCGCGGAAGCGACCCGCCAGGCACTCATGCGCAACGGAATCGGTGAAATCCGCTTCCGCCGGATCGAGGGCGTAGCCGATCGCGAACCCTTGAACCCGAAAAACCCGCAGGATCCACGCAACCGCCGCATCTCGATCCTGCTCGCGAACTAGCATCCATCCACGATTTGGGGGGACGGAGGGCGTCCGGGGAAACCCGCGGCGCCCTCCGCATCTCTGGCGCCCGGATATCGCTTGCCCGTGATGCGGGTTCGGGCGAGGATGGCTCATGCACGCGCGATATGACGAGATCGGGGTCGGCTACGCTCGGCAGCGGCGCTCCGATCCGCGCATCGGCGCGTTGATCGAGGATGCCCTCGGTCCGGCGCGTACCGTCCTCAACGTTGGCGCGGGAACCGGCTCCTACGAACCGGACGATCGGGCGGTCACCGCGGTCGAGCCGTCGCTCGAGATGATCCGCGCGCGACCGCGCGAGCGGGCGCCCGTGGTGCAGGCCAGTGCGGAGGCTCTGCCGTTCGGCGACGACAGCTTCGATGCATCGATGGCGGTGCTGACGATCCATCACTGGGCCGACAAGGCAAGGGGCCTGCGCGAGATGCGCCGGGTCACCCGCGGGCCGATCGTCATCCTCACGTTCGATCCCGTCGCGCGGCCGTGGCCGACCGACTATTTCCCCGAGCTCGCGGCCCTGGACGAGGGGCAAATGCCGACGATGGCGGACTATGCGCAATGGCTCGGGGACATCGAGACGAGGCCGGTGCCGGTACCTCACGATTGCCGGGACGGGTTTCTCTACGCCTACTGGCGCAGGCCGGCGGCCTATCTCGATCCCTCGGTGCGGTCGGGCAGTTCCTCGTTCTGGGCCCTTGGGGACCTGGAGAAGGGGCTGCTAAGTCTCGAGCGCGATCTCGCGACCGGCGAGTGGGAGCGACGCTACGGCCATCTGCTCGACCTCGACGCCTACGATGCCGGTTATCGGCTGATCGTGGCGACACCGCCCGAATAGCCCACCCCGCAAAAAAAAGAGACCCGGCGCTGTTGGCAGCGCCGGGTCCCGAAAGGCCAGAATGGATATGGATTTTAGCGCAGCAGCGAAAGGACGTTCTGCTGGCTCTGGTTCGCCTGCGACAGCATCGCGGTCGACGCCTGGCTCAGGATCTGGGCCTTGGCGAGCGCGGTCGTTTCGGCCGAATAGTCGGCGTCTTCGATCCGCGAACGGGCGTCCGACAGGTTCGTGACGTTGTCGGTCAGGTTGTTGACCGCGGATTCGAGCTGGTTCTGCGAGGCACCGAGCCCGGCACGCGTGGTCGAGATGGCGCTCATGGCATCATCGAACACCTGCAGTTCGCTACCGTCGCCGGCCAGCGCGGTCACGTCCACCGCAGCCGCGGCAGCGATGTCCGCGTCGGTCGTCAGGTCGGTCGACAGATCGAGCGTCACCGTGTCGGTGGCGTTCGCACCGGCCTGGATCGTCACCGAACCGTCGCCGGCGGCACCGGCCGTCGCGTCGAACAGTTTCTGGCCGTTGAACTCGGTGTTGGTCAGAACGCTGCTGATCTGCGTGTTCAGCGCGGTCATTTCCGACTGGATGTTGGCGAGGTCGTCGGCCGAGTACGAGCCGTTCGACGCCTGCACGGTCAGCTCACGCTGGCGCTGCAGCATGTTGGTGACCTCGTTCAGCGCGCCTTCGGCGGTCTGAGCCATCGAGATCCCGTCGTTGGCGTTGCGAATGCCCTGGCTCATGCCGCGCACCTGCGAGGCCATGCTGGTGGCGATCGCGAGACCGGCGGCGTCGTCCTTGGCGCTGTTGATGCGCTTGCCGGTCGACAGGCGTTCCATCGCCGTGCCGAGGGCCTTGTCTGCGGCGGCCGAGGCATTCGCAGCCTTCATCGCGCCGATGTTGGTATTGATAACAGCCATTGTTCAAACTCCCACAATGCTCTTCGAAGGCTGCCCCGAGACCCCGTCTTGGGCTGCAGCTTCCCCCAAGACCGGCAGCGGGTCGGGGATTTTTAGGGGGAGATGACGAATTTTGCCGGTTACGTATTTCTACTTAAGGCGAATTCATCGTTAACCATTAAGCACATTTTGCCCCTGTCCGCTCCAATACACGTCACGGACGAAGTTGGTTAATCAGCAGGGGGCTGAAGTGGGATCGATAGAACGAACCGATGGGTTCGAAAAAGCGCATGCATCGCTGGCGGGCAAGTTCGCCGGGATCGCGTCGTCGCTTTTTCCGCGCCAGGTCGTACACCTCGCCGATGCCGCCGAGAGCGGGCTTCGCGCCGTGCCCAACGCGATCGGGCTCGCCCGAGCCGATGCACCCTCGATCGTGCGCATGGGCAGCGGGGCTACTCTGACTTATGCCGATCCGGTATCCGAAGCGACTTTCGGCGCGCTCGTCGCGCTGGCCGCCGCTGGCGGGGGGCCGGTCGCGGCCGATCCGGAATCGCTCTCGGTGCTCGCACTGGCCGATCGGCTCGCGCAAACCGACATCCCGGTCCTGATCAACGGGCCGACCGGCACGGGCAAGGAAGTCCTGTCGCAATTCATCCACAATCGCAGCGCGCGGGCGAACAAGCCCTTCGTTGCGGTCAACTGCGCCGCCATCCCCGAGACGATGCTCGAGGCGCTGCTGTTCGGCCACCAGAAGGGCGCCTTCACCGGAGCGAGCGCTTCGGGCGAGGGCTTCTTCCGCGCGGCCGAAGGGGGCACGCTGCTTCTCGACGAGATCGCCGAGATGCCGCTGTCGCTCCAGGCCAAACTGCTGCGCGCGCTTCAGGAGGGCGAAGTCGTTCCAGTCGGCGCGACCAGCCCGATCAAGGTCGACGTGCGGATCATCGCCTGCGCCAACCGCGACTTGCCGCTCGAAGTCGAGGAAGGGCGCTTCCGCGCCGACCTTTTCTACCGTCTCAACGTGTTTCCCATGACGCTGTCGGCCCTGCGCGAGCGGCCCACCGACATCGTCCCGCTGGCCTTCGCGATGCTGATGCGTCACACCGCGCCCGGCGCGCAGACGCCGTGGCTCAGCGATGGCGCGATCGCCATGCTCAAGCAACACGGCTGGCCGGGCAACATTCGCGAACTGGAAAACGTCATGCGCCGCGCGCTCGTGCTCGTGGGCAACGAAGCGATCATCGGCACCGGCCATATCGTGTTCGACCGGCCCGCCCGGCTTGTCGAGCAGGCGCCCGAGCCCGCCGCGCCCTCCGCCGATATCGAGGAAGCCGGTGCGGGCGCCAAGCTCTCGAAGGTCGTGCAGCTTTCCGAAGCCCGCGCGATCATGGACACGCTCGACGCCTGCGGCGGCAAGCGCGCCGAAGCTGCGCGCCAGCTCGGTATCAGCGAACGCACCTTGCGTTATCGCCTCGCCTCGTTCCGTGAGGCCGGGCTTGCAGTAGGAGGCCGGCGATGAGCGGCATCGGAAGCATCGGCGGCGCGGGATCGGTCGACCAGATCATCTCGCTGCGCCAGCAGATTCTCGAACGGTCGAGCTTCCTTCAGGAGCTTCACCAGGCGAAAGGCGCCGAAGCCACCGGCTCGACGACTTCCGCCGAGAGCGCCGGCGGAGGATTCGCCGATACGCTCAAGGGCGCGCTTGAAGGCGTCAACGCCGCGCAATCGCGGTCGTCCGAACTTGCGGCGGGTTACGAGCGCGGCGAGGTCACCGACATCGCCAAGGTCATGCTCGCCCGCCAGGAAGCCGGGGTCGCGTTCGAAGCGACCTTGCAGGTGAGGAACAAGCTGTTGTCTGCCTACCAGGACATCATGCGGATGGGGGTTTGATAAATGAGCGACCTCGTTCCCAGTAACGGCAACGGCGCGCTGCTGTCCCCGCTCGGTGCGGGCGGCGGCGCTTCGTTCAAGGACCGCGCGAGGGCCTTCGTGGCCCAGCCCGGCGTGCGCAAGGCCTTGCCCTGGTTCGCCGGGCTCGCCAGCGTCGGCCTTTTGGCCTTGGTGTGGGCGGGGCTTTCCCCCGCGCCGCAGCGCGTGCTTTACGGCTCGCTCGGCGATGCGGAGCGTGCCGGCGTGGTCAGCGCGCTCGACGCGGCCTCGATCGGCTACGAGATTGACAACGCGACCGGCACGCTCACCGTCGGCGAGGACGATCTCTACCGCGCGCGCATGGTGGTCGCGTCGGAGGGCGCGCTGGCCACGCCCGAATCGGGCCAGGATCTGATCAACGCTCTGCCGATGGGCGCGAGCCGTACGCTCGAAGGCGACCGGCTGCGCGCTGCTCAGGAGCGCGACCTTACCCTCACCATCCAGGAAATCGACGGCGTCGAGTCGGTGCGCGTGCACCTCGCGCGTGCCGAACGGTCGGTGTTCGTGCGCGACAGCGCTCCGCCGACTGCTTCGGTAATGCTGCGCATGGCGCGCGGTCGCCAGTTGGCGGATTCGCAGGTCACCGCGATCGCCAACCTCGTTGCGGGATCGGTCCCCGGCCTGTCGATAGACGCGGTCCGGATCGTCGATCAGCATGGTCGTCTCCTGTCGGAACCCGACGGCGGCAATTCCGACCGGCTCGAACTTCAGTCTCGCATGGAAGCCAAGCTTCGCTCTCAGGTCGAGCAGCTGCTCGCACCGATGGTCGGGGCGGAGAACTTCTCCAGCGAGATCCAGGTCGAACTCGACATGAGCGAGGTCACTTCGGCCCGCGAGAGCTACGACAAGGACGGCGCCGTGCGCCGCGAGACCACTCAGACCTCGACCAGTGCCACCGGTACGGCGATGGGCGTCCCCGGCGTGCTCGCCAACACGCCCCCGCCCGATCCCGAAGCAGTCGAAGGCGCCCCCGAAGGCGGGCAGGCTGCGGCGGCTCCGGGCGAGGCTGGTGAAAGCAGCGCGACGCGCACCTATGAACTCGGCCGCGAAGTCGCGGTGTCGAACATGACCCCGGGCGGCGTGAAGCGCCTGTCGGTAGCGGTCGCGCTCAACCAGGACGCGCTCGAGGGCGCCAAGCCGGCCGACATCGCGAAATTCGAACAGCTCGTCTCCGCTGCAGTCGGCGCAAACCCCGACCGGGGCGATGCCGTCGCGGTCGTCGTGCGCCCGTTCGAGCCGGTGGAGGCCGAAGAACTTCCATTCTGGGAGGCGCCGTGGTTCGCGATGGTCGTGCGCAACGCGGTCGCGTTGATCTCGGTCCTCCTGATCCTGTTCCTCGTCGCCCGGCCGATCGTCCGCTCGCTCACCGCGCCCAAGGAGGAGAATGAGGGTGAGGAAGGGGGCGAGGGTGATATCGCCGCCTTGCCGGCTGCGCGCCGGATGAACCTCCAGCCCATGCAGGGCGAGCCCGACCGCGAGCAGCTTTCGGCGCAGATCGAGCTGGCCCAGCGTATCGTGCGTGAGCAGCCCGACGACGCTCTCCTCGCGCTTCGCCGGATGCTCGGCGACGCGCGCGGCAGCGAAGGAGTCGCATGATGAGCGCGCCGATCCGGTTCGACGGTCCCGACCGCGCCGCCGTCATGGTCATGCTCCTGGGCGAGGAAGAAGCGGCCAGCCTGCTTGCCGGGCTGTCCCCCGACGAACTCCGAACCCTGGGCGCCAAGATGTGCGCGATCGGAGAGATCGGTCCCGGCATTATTGCCGACGCCATCGCCAACTTCGCCTCTTCCGCCGGAACCTCGGGCATTTCCTCGCACGGACGGCTGGACAGCGTCCGTCGGATCATGACCGGCGCCGTCGGCGAAGTGAAGGCCGACAGCATCATGCGCCGGGTCGCACCCCCGGAAGATACGCCGCGTACGCCCGCGATCGAGATCGCGCAGTGGCTCGAGCCCGAAGTGCTCATTCCGCTCATTCAGGACGAACATCCGCAGGCGATCGCCGTGCTTCTCGTGCAGCTCGAGCCTACCGTCGCCGCGGCGGTCCTCGCCGGCCTGCCCGAGACGCTCCACACTCCGGTCGTCCATCGCATAGCCACCCTCGGCCCGGTGTCGCCCGAAGCGATCGCCATCCTCGAGGAAACGCTGGCCGCCAAGATCGCCGCCACGCCGGGGGGCAAGACGCTCGCCATGGGCGGGGTTCGCGAGGCGGCCGACATAATCAACAGCGCCGCCCGCACTGTCGAAAAGCGCGTGATGCCGGGCATCAACAAGCTCGACAAGCAGCTCGCGAAGGACCTCGAGAGCGAGATGTTCAAGTTCGAGCACCTGTTCGAACTCGACGCGCAGATGATGGGCCAGCTCCTGCGCGAAGTCGAAAGCGAACTGCTGATCGATGCGCTCAAGGGCCTGGAGCCAGAAGAGCGCGAGATCTTCTTCGGCGCGATGTCGAGCCGTGCGGCCGATGGCCTGCGCGACGAGATCGAGGAACGCGGCCGGATCAAGCGCAGCGACGTGGAGGCGGCGCAGAAGGCGATCGTCGCGGTCGCGAAAAAGCTCGCCGCCGACGGAACGATCGTGTTCGGCAGCGGCGGGGACGACGACTATGTCTGATGGTGCGGCCGCCCGCGCGAACCTCCCGCTCGAGCGCCTGCGCGGCGGCGGCGGATTCTCGCGCGACCCGCGCTTTTCGCCGTTGTTCGCCTGCTCGACGCCCGACGATGCGGCACGAAGCGAGCCAGATCCGGTGGCGGACGCCTATCGCCGCGGCCTCGCCGAAGGGCGGAGCGAAGCCGAAGCCGCAGCCGCCGAGCTGGAACGCGTGCGCGAAGCCGAGCGCGCGGCGATCGAGCTCGCCTTCGCGCGCTTCGATTGCAGCAGCGCCGCCGCCTTGCGCGAGCGCCTGCGCCTCACTGTGCTCGCACTGTGCGAAGAAACGATACTCCCGCTCGCCCTCGACGCCGACGGGCTGGCCGCGCGGATCGCCAAGGCGACCTCGATGCTCCAGCGCGTGCAGGACGAGCGTCGCGTGCGGTTGCACCCCGATGATCTCGCGCTCGTCGAGAAACGCGTGCCAGCCGATCTCACGATCGTGCCCGATCCCTCGGTCGAGCGCGGCGCGCTCCGGATCGAAACCGACGACGGCGGGATCGAGGACGGCCCGAGTCAGTGGCGACGAATTCTCGAAGAGGCGTTCCGCGAGTGCTGAAACAGTTCGAGAGCATGCTCGGCGAGCTCGCCATGCCGCCGCTCGACCTCGAACCGCGCCGTTTCGGCCGGGTCGCGGCCTGCGATGGCGGCCTGATCGAGGTCAGCGGGCTTTCGGTTCCCATCGGCGGTCTGTGCCGGATCGACGATGGCAAGGGCACGATGCTCACCGCCGAGGTGATCGGCTTCCGCAACGGGCGGACCATGATGATGATGCTGGGCGACAGCGTGCTGCTGCGCCCCGGCGTTCCGGTGCGCCCGGAAGGGCGGCCCGGAATGCTGCCGGTCGGCCAAGCGTTCCTCGGCCGTGCGGTCGACGGGCTCGGTCAGCCGATCGACGGCGGCCCGCCGCTGCGCTCGCTCGCCGAATGGCCGGCGGGCGGCAAGCGCGTCGGCGCGCTCGACCGCGCGAGCGTGCGCGAGCCGTTCGATACCGGGATCCGCTCGCTCAACGCGCTCACCACTTTCGGCGTCGGCCAACGGGTCGGCATCATGGCCGGTTCCGGCGTGGGCAAGTCCGTCCTGATCGACATGATCGCGCACGGGGCCGAAGCCGACGTAGTCGTGGTCGGCCTGATCGGCGAGCGTGCCCGCGAGGTCTCCGACTTCGTCGAGCGCCACATGCAGGGCGATGCCGCGGGCCGCACCGCGGTGGTCGCGGTGCCCGCGGACCACGCAGCGAACCTGCGCCTTCGCGGCGCGCTGCTGGCGACCTCGCTCGCCGAATATTTCCGCGCGCGGGGGCTGCGCGTCCTGCTGATCCAGGACAGCCTGACGCGCATCGCGCATGCCGCGCGCGAGATCGGCATCCTCCTCGGCGAACCGGGTGCGGCGCGTGGCTATCCGCCTTCCGCGCTGTCGACGCTTACCAAACTGGTCGAACGCGCGGGCAATTCGGCCGAGAGCGGCGGCTCGATCACCGGCATCTACACCGTGCTCGCCGACGGCGACGACCAGAACGATCCGGTCGTCGACACGGCGCGCTCGATTCTCGATGGACATATCGTACTGTCGCGCGATCTCGCGCAGCGCGGCCAATATCCGGCGGTCGACGTCGGCGCTTCGCTCAGCCGCGTCATGAGCGACGTCGCCAGCCCGCGGCAGAACGCCCACGCGCGCAAGCTGCGCGCGCTCGTTTCGGCTTACGAGAGCAACCGCGATCTGCTGCTGATGGGGGCCTACCGCGCGGGGGCCGATCCGCTGATCGACCGCGGCATCGCGCTCCATCCGCAGATTTCCACGTTCCTCGCCCAGGAAGTGAGCGAGCGCGTTTCTCTGGAGCAATCGGTGGACCAGCTCGAACAGCTCATCGGCAATGACCAGTGACAAGTCGCGCCTGCGCCGCGCGCGGCTGATCGAGCGTATGCGGACGGCCGAGCAGCGGCAGGCCGCCGCCGAGGCCCATCGCGCCGAGGCGGTGCGCGCCAAGCTCGAGCAGCTTTCGGCACGCACGCGCACGCTCGCCCAGGTCTATGCCTTGCGCGATACCTCGCGCGACGGAGCTGACCTGCGCAGCGCCAGTGTTCTTGGCACTCATCTGCACGACCTCGGCGCGACCGCCTCGCGCCAGGCGGCCGACGCCCGGCGCGAGGCCGACGACAGGCTGGCGGATCTCGCGGTCGCCGAGCGGCGGCTGCAGAAAGCCGAGGAAGGACGCCGCGATCTCGCGCGTTCGATCCTCGAACGCGCACACGGGGCCGAACCCGCCACCGGAAGGAAAACTGGCACGCATCTTGAATAGAGGAGGGGGACAGCAATCGCGGACGGCAGGTCGATGATTTCCCAGGTACTCCCTCAATCCAAGCTTCCCTCGATCCTCGACCTTGGCGGCGCCAAACCGGTCGACGGTGGTGAGGGCGGCGGCGATGCGGGCGGTTTTTCCGCGCTTCTCGCCTCGCTGGGCGACGCGATCGCAGCCCCGGAGGGCGAAGCCGAAGCAGGCGAAGGTCCTGCCGCCGCCAAGGCCGGCGACGCCGCTACGCCGGAAATCGGCACCGAGCTGCCGGGCCTTGCCGCAACCGGCAAGATCTTGCCGCCCCGGATCGAAGCGATTGCCGGGGCCACCGCCGAGGTCGCGGTCGCTGCCTCCAACGAAGCGGTCGCTCCCGTCGCGACTACGGCGCCGGATACCCAAATCGTCGAAGAGGATGCCGCCGGCGAGGAGACGCAAGCCGCAGACGGCGAAGACACCGCACCGTCGGACGAGGCGTCGGTCGAAGCGATCGAAGTGCTGCTGGCGCCGACGCTCGTCGCTGCGCCGGCTGCTACCGCTCCCGTCGCGGAAGGCGCCAAGGCATCGCTCGCCGCCGCTGCCACGGTGGTGTCTGCAGCGAACCGCAACTCGCGCGAGCCGGTTCCCGCCCAACACGCTGCCACCGACAAGCCCTCCGCCGCACCCTCGGTCGCGATTCAGGTCGCACCGCTCGCCGCCGGCTCTGGCGAGAGCGGCGCCCGATCGACCGGTGCCGATGCCGAGGCGAACGAGGACGCTGAGAAGTTTGCCGCCGCGGACCGCCCCACGGCGCGCGAGCGCAACGGGGCCGAGCGTATCGCGCCCGAATTCGCGACGAAGGTTGCCGCCCGGGCCACCGCCGAGGTGCCGCTCGCGCAGCCTGCGCCGGTTCAGGCCGCGGCCCAGCCGGTCGCCGTCGCCGCGCAGCCCACGCCCGCCGTGGCGGCCGAGCCCGCGGCCGCGGCTTCGATCGAGCGACCCGGGATCGAAAGCCAGTTGACCCGCGAACTGAGCCGTATCGTCGACAGTCTTTCCGCCGCGCGCGAGGCCTTCACCGCCAAGAGTGCCACCCTGGCGCTCGACCATGCCGATTTCGGCGAACTTTCGCTCCGCTTCGACCAGCGCCGCGACGGGCAGCTTGCGGTCCAGCTTTCGGCCACCGATCCCGAGACGCATCGCGCGGTCGCCGCGGCGGTCGCCGAACGCCCCGCCTTCGGGCAGGCCGACGCCGGCTCCACCGCGAACCAGCAGCAGGCCGGCGCCAATGCCTCGGCCCGCGGAAATGCCGCCGATCGCGAGAGCGGCAATTCCGGCAATGCCCCACGCTCCGAGCGCGGCGAGCAGCAGCGCCATGGCGCGAGCACCGACGATACCGATGCGAGCGGCCAGCGCCGCTCCGGCATCTTCGCCTGACGACGACTTCATACCCGATCGAGGAATGCATAATGAGTGACAAGAAGGACAAGCAGGACAAGCCGCCCAAGGGGAAGGGCCTGCTCAAGATGGCGCTGTTCGGTCTCGTCGTGGCCGGTGCCGGCGGCGGTACCGTATTCGGCCTGATGGCCGCCGGTGTGCTGCCCGGCAACGAGGTGGAGGCCAAGGAAAGCGGCCCGCAATTCATCGTCAAGGGCGACGAGGATCCCTACGCGCCGCCCGCACCCAAGGGCGAGGAAGGCGCGGATCCCGTCTACGGCGAGGGCGGCAGCAAGTATCGCACCGCCTATTACAGCTTCGCCGAGGATTTCACTTCGAACCTGCGCGACAGCGACGGCCTGTTCCAGGTCAGCCTCGCCGCCTCGACCCAGCGCGACGGTCGCGTGCTGATGTGGCTCCACGAACACCAGCTTGCGATCCGTTCGCGCATCCTGGTCGAACTGGCCGACACGCCCGAGGACGAGGTCATGACGAGCGCGGGCAAGAAGCGCCTGCAGAAGCGCCTGACCGACGCGGTAAACGCCGTGCTCGTCGAGCAGGAAGGCTTCGGCGGCGTCGACAACGTCTATTTCCGGACCTTCATCGTCCAATGATGCAGCAACCGCTCCCGACGGCCGCTCGGCGCGCCGCGAACCATTGCAGCGCGCTGATGAGCCAGCGCGAAGCGCCGGTCGAGCTCGGCCCCGAGTTCGAGCAGTTCGGCGAGCGGCTCGCCGCCGCGTTGCAAGGTTGCGTCGCGGACGTCGCCAACGATCGCGAGGCGCGGGTCGTCTCGCTCGGAGCGCAGAACGTCGCGGGCGCGCAGCTTGCCGAATGCTGCGCCCCTCTGGTCGCGTCCAGCCGTCATCTGTTCGGCATGGCCGGCAACGTTCTCCACCTCGCGCTTGACGGGCGCGCTATTCTCGAACAGCTCGACCGGACTTTCGGCGGCACCGGCAAGGTCGGCGATACGCTGCCCGCGCAGCTGCCGCACACTGCCGGCCTTCTCGCGCAGCGGCTCGAGAAGCAGGTGCTGGCGGCGATCGCGGGGCAGCTCGGCGGGCTCGACTTCCGCTCGGTTCCGGGCGTGGCGGGCGACCGCCGCGCACCGTTCGCGGCAGGTGCCGAGCTGACCGTGCTGACGCTCGAGGTTGCCGCCGCGGGTGCCCACGACTGGCGGATCGTGCTGGCAGTCGAGACCGCGGCGCTGTCGTCTCTCCTTCCCAAGCGCGCCTCGGCGCAGCGCGCGGCGATTTCGCGCCGCAAGCGCGGCATCGACGAGGCGCCCTTCGCCGACCTGCCGCTGTCTGCCAGCGCGCGCCTCGTCGACATGTCGATGCCGCTCCACCGCCTGGCCGACATCCGGCCCGGCACGATGCTTCCGATCATGGTCGCGCGCAACGTGCCGCTGCAGGTGGGCGAAATCGTCCTCGCACGCGGCACGGTGGGCGAAGTCGACGACCAGGTCGCCCTCCAGATCACCCAGACATTCACCGGCCAGAATACCACCGGAAAGGATCCCCGATGAACGACTCAAGCCATGGCTTCGGCCTGATCCAGGACATCGACGTTCGCCTCACGGTCGAACTCGGCCGCGCGCAGATGAACCTGCGCGAGGTTCTCGACCTTGCCGAGGAGAGCGTGATCATGCTCGACCGCCTGACCGACGAACCGCTCGACGTGCTCGTCAACGGCAAGCTCATCGCCAAGGGCGAGGTGGTGGCCGAAGGCAACCGCTTCGGGCTGCGGATCATCGAACTCGTCGGCGACAACCGCAGCGCGGCCTCGCGCGAGCGCCGCGCGCCGCCGATCGAAGTGACCGCGACCCCGGTGGAGGGCGCCGCCTGATGGGCTGGTACATCCTCAAGCTGCTGATCCTGCTTCCGCTGATCGGCCTGATGATCTGGGGGAGCCTCAAGCTCGCCCAGCGCATGCAGGGCAAGTTCGGCGGGCCGCAGGGCGGCGGCACCCGGGCGGTGCGGATCGTCGAGACTACGATGCTCTCGCCCACGATGCGCCTCGCCGTGATCGAATTCCACGGTCGCGAAATCCTCGTCTCGACCTCGCGCGCGGGGCTCACCCGCCTCGCCGAAGCGCCCGCGCGTGCGCCGGCGCTGGAGGAGCACGCGGCATGAAGCGCCTGACCGCCGTCTCGGGCGCGCTTGCCGCGCTCGTCCTGCCTGCCGTCGCCAAGGCGCAGGCCGCCGTCCCCGGCGCCCTCGACCGCGCGTTCGGCGAACTCGGCGGCGCCGGCGGCGAACCGCTGAGCATGTCGCTCCAGCTGCTCCTCGTCATGGGGCTGCTGACGCTGCTTCCGGCGCTGATCCTGATGATGACCAGCTTTACCCGCATCATCGTGGTGCTCGCGATCCTGCGCCAGGCGCTGGGCCTGCAGCAGTCGCCGCCCAACCAGGTGCTGATCGGACTGTCGCTGTTCCTCTCGCTGTTCATCATGGCGCCCACGCTCGAGCGTGTGAACGAAGCCGCGCTCGCGCCCTATTCCGCGGGCGAGGTCAACGCCGAGCAGGCGATCGAACTGGCCGGCAACGAATTCCACGCCTTCATGATCCGCCAGACGCGCGAGCGCGACCTGCAGATGTTCGCCGATATCGCCGATGCGCCGCAGTTCGCGAGCCCGCAGGAGGTGCCGTTCTCGATCCTGCTGCCCGCCTTCGTGACGAGCGAACTTAAGACCGCGTTCCAGATCGGCTTCATGCTGTTCCTGCCGTTTCTCGTGATCGACCTCGTCGTCTCGAGCGTGCTGATGAGCCTGGGCATGATGATGATGAGCCCGATGCTCGTCTCGCTGCCCTTCAAGCTGCTGCTGTTCGTCCTGGTGGACGGGTGGGCGCTCTTGATGGGCTCGCTCGCTTCGAGCTTCGCGTAGCCGCCATGGACGAGCTTCCCGTTCTCCTGTCGCTCGCCGACCGCATGCTGTGGATCACCGCGCTGGTGGCGGCGCCGGTGCTCCTCGCCAGCGTGGCCGTGGGCCTGATCGTGGGCCTGATCCAGGCCGCGACCTCGGTCAACGAACAGACGCTGACCTTCGTGCCCAAGTTGGCCGCGATCGCTCTCGTGCTGGTGCTGTTCGGCGCTTCGATGATGGCTCTGGTGAGCGACTTCATGCAGGAAATCTTCATGGAAATCGCCCGGATCGGCCAGCAGTGATCGCACTCGATTTCGGTCTTGGCGCGATCGAGCAGGATTTCTGGCGCATGGTGTTCCTGATGGTCCGCATCGGCGCCGGGCTGATGGCGGCGCCGTTCTTCGGCGCGGCATCGATCCCGGTCACCGTGCGCATCTGCCTCACCGGCGCGCTGGCGATCTTCGTCGGCGTGTGGCTGCCCGCGGTCGAGCCGCCCGAAGTGCTGTTCTCCACCGTCGGACTGTTGGCCGTGGCGGGCGAAGTCGCGATCGGGCTGGCGCTCGGCTTCGTGCTACAGATCGCCTTCGCCGCGCCGACCATCGCCGCCGAAGTCATCAGCGGCGCGATGGGCATGAGCATGGCTATGACCTCCGACCCCAGCGGCGGCGGCCAGACCACCGCCTTCGGCCAGTACTTCACCATCGTCCTCACGCTGATCTTCCTCGCGCTCGGCGCGCACCTCCAGTGGATCGCGCTGTTGGTCGAAAGCTACCGTGCCTTCCCGCCGGGTGACACCTGGATGGGGGCCGACGGCTTCGCCACGGTCGCGAGCTTCGCCGGGGCCATGTTCGAGACCGCGGTGCGGATCGCGCTGCCGGTCACGCTCGTGCTGTTGCTCGTCCAGATGCTGACCGGCGTGCTCAGCCGCTCCGCGCCGTCGCTCAACCTCTTCGCGCTCGGCCTTCCGGCCGGGGTCATGGCGGGCATCGGTGCACTGATCATCGCCGCGCCGATGATCTACGACCAGTTCGGCGATCTGGTGCAGGTGTCCATCGACCAGGCCGGCGGAGTGCTGGTGCGATGAGCGAGACCGCCGGCGAAAAGACATTCGCGCCAACCGACAAGCGCAAGCTGGATGCCGCCAAGAAGGGCGACGTGCTGCGTTCGCGCGAAGGGACGACCGCGGCTGCGATCCTGTTCGGTGCTGCGTGGCTGATGTTCGCAGGTCCGTGGTTGCTCGACGACATGAGCCAGATCGTGCGCGACAGCCTCGTCTTCGACCGCCGCGACATGGCCGATTTCCGCCCCGATCAGATGATGGTCGCCAGCCTGTTCGTGGCACTGCCGCCGATCCTCACCATCGCCGTGCCGATGATCCTCCTTGCCTTCGTCACCCAGCTCGGGTTCGGCGGCGAGGGGCGCTGGGTCAATGAGAACCTCGAATGGAAGGGTTCACGGATCAATCCGCTTTCGGGCCTCAAGCGCATGTTCGGCCCGACCGGCTGGATCG
>CAMPGP010000006.1 GCA_946885545.1 uncultured Altererythrobacter sp. | reverse complement strand
CTTCTCGCTAGGGTACGCGCCGCATGAGGGCAGCTTTGCCAGCCGCGGCAACCGGCTGGAGCAAATCGCCTATGCCGCCGACCAGGGCTTTACCGCGTGGGAAGACAACGAGGCGGCGGGCCGCATGGTCGCCGAACAAACCGCGATGGCACGTGCGCTGCAGCAGCGCGACATGACGATGGGCGTGTTCGTCGCCAGCATGCCGCGGTGGGGCGATTTCCGCCCGCAACTCGGCGGCGACGACGACGCGGATCGCGAGGCCTTCCTCGCCGATATCCGCGCCTCGATCGATGTCGCGAAGCGGCTCGACGCGAAATGGATGACGGTCGTGCCCGGCTTCCTCGATCGCAGGCTGCCGCTCGAAATCCAGACCGGCCGGGTGGTCGAAACGATGCGCCGCGCGGCCGAGATCGTCGAGCCGCACGGCCTGGTCATGGTGATGGAGCCGCTCAATACGCTGGTAAACCACCCCGGCGTGTTCCTGCGGACCGTGCCGCAGGGTTTCGCGGTCGCCAAGGGCGTCGACAGCCGGGCGGTGAAGGTGCTCGCCGATCTCTATCACGAACAGATCCAGGCCGGGAACCTGATCGCGACGATGGACGCGTGCTGGGACGAGATCGCCTACGTTCAGTTCGGCGACAATCCCGGGCGCAACGAGCCCGGCACGGGCGAGATCAACTATCAGAATGTGGTCCGCTGGCTGCGCGCGAGGAAGTTCGCGGGCGTGATCGGCATGGAACACGGCAATTCGGTCGAAGGCCGCGCGGGCGAGGAGCGGCTTCTCGCCGCCTATCGCGCGATCGACGCGGCATGAGGAGAAGACGAGTGAAAGCTTTCGGAATCGCGGCCGCGATCGCCGTCGCATTTACAACGGGGAGCAGCGGCATGGCGCAGGACAAACCCGGGTTCCGTGACACGCCCACCCTGCCCGGCAGCCAGTGGAAGGTGCACGACGCCGACCGCCCGCATCCCGAGGTGGTGACGCCCGGAGACACCCCCGGCGCGGCGCCGTCCGACGCCGTGGTGCTGTTCGACGGCAGCTCGATGGACGCCTGGGAGCCCACCGGCCAGCCGTGGACGCTGGAGGACGGCGTCATGACCGTTCCGGCGCGCGCCGAGGGCGAGGACGCCAGCACGCTCGTCAGCAAGGAAAGCTTCGGCGACGTCCAGCTCCACCTCGAATTCCGCTCGCCCAACCCGCCCGAGAAGAGCTCGCAGGATCGCGGCAACAGCGGGGTGTGGTTCATGGAACGCTACGAGGTCCAAATCCTCGACGGCCACGACAACCCGACCTACGCCGACGGCACGGTCGGAGCGATCTACGGCTCGACCCCGCCGCTGGTGAACGCCTCGCGCGCGCCGGGCGAATGGCAGAGCTACGACATCGTGTTCGAGCGCCCGCACTTCGCGACCGACGGCACGGTACTGCGGCCCGCCTACGTCACCGTCCTGCTCAACGGCGTACTGGTGCAGAACCGCGAGCCCTATACCGGCTCGACCGTCTGGCGGCAGCTCGCCGAATACGAACCGCACGGAGATACCGCGCCGATCCAGCTTCAGGATCACGATTCGCCGGTCTCGTTCCGCAA
Organism: uncultured Altererythrobacter sp.; assembly: GCA_946885545.1. Next base: position 21,434 of record CAMPGP010000006.1, on the reverse strand, counting down.
CATCTGGGTCCGCCGCCTACCCGAGGCGGCCCGCAGCCACGACGCGGCGGGAGATGCGCAATGATCGACCGGAGAGACGCCCTCGCCGGGATCGCGGCGATCTTCGGCGCCGCGCTGTTCGCGCCGATCGCCCGCGCCGCCGCCGTCAAGATCCCGATGATCGACACCGGGCCGCCGAGCAGCGCGGTGTTCACCGATGCCCAGCGCGTGCTGGTCTCGGCGCTCAGCGAGCGGGTGATCCCCACCACCGACACCCCCGGGGCGATCGCGGCGGAAGTCCCGCAGTTCATCGAGAAGCTGCTCGCCGACTGGGCCATGCCCGATGACAAGGCGCCGATCCTCGCCGGACTCGATGCGATCGAGGCGCGCAGCCGCAAGGATTACGGCGCCGCCGCCGCCGATGCGGGACCCGAGCGGCAGGATGCGCTTCTGACTCTGGCGATGGAGGACGCGCTGCCCGGCGGGGAGGACTTCTTCGACAAGTTCCGCCAGCTCGTCATCACCGGCTACTACACCTCGGAGATCGGCATCACGCAGGAGCGCGAATACCTGCCCGTGCCCGGCCGCTACGACGGCCACTACCCCTATACCGCGGACCAGAAGGTGTTCTCGTCATGATGCTCGACAGGCGGCGAATGCTCGCGGGAAGCGCGGTGCTGGCGACCGCTCTCGCCACCGGTCCGCTCGCCGCGATGGGCGGGAACGCCGGCAACCGGATCGGTCTCCAGCTCTACACCTTGCGAGAGCTGTTCGCGCCCGACCCGATGGGCACGCTCGAGCAGGTCGCGGCGATCGGCTACCGAGAGGTCGAATACGGCGGCGGCGGGTACGAGGCGATGGATCACGCCGCGCTGCGCAAGACGATGGACCGGCTCGGCCTGACCGCGCCTTCGATCCACGTCGGCTACGACGCGCTTGCCGGCAAGTTCGATGCGACGGTGGCGATGGCGCGCACGCTCGGCGCCGATACGGTGGTCGTGCCGTGGATGGCGGAGGAATACCGCGAGCCCGCCGCCTGGCGCGCCGCGGTGGCCGATTTCAACCGCCTCGCCGAACGGCTCAAGAAGGCCGATCTCGGTTTCGCCTATCACAACCACGACTTCGAGTTCACCGTGAAAGACGGTGATCGGAGCCTGTTCGACGTGCTCGTGGCGGAGCGCGATCCGGCGCTGGTCGAGATCGAACTCGACCTGTTCTGGGCGGTCAAGGCAGGCGAGGACCCCAAGGCGCTGATCCGCCGCCTGCCGGGCCAGATCTACGCCTACCACGTCAAGGACATGACCGCCGATGGCGCCATGACCAGCGTGGGCAAGGGCACGATCGACTTCGCCGACATCTTCACGCTCAATGAACTAGCCGGCGTGCGCCACCTCTACGTCGAGAACGACCAGTCGCCTGCGCCCTACCTGCCCGACATCACCACCAGCTTCGCGACGCTCGACCGCCTGGGCGCTCGTACCGACAACCAGGGAACGTAATCATCATGGCAGCCACGGACCAATTCGACGCGATCGTCATCGGCTCGGGCGTCAGCGGCGGCTGGGCGGCGAAGGAGCTCACCGAAAAGGGGCTGCGCGTGCTGATGCTCGATCGCGGCACGATGGTCGAGCACGGCGCCGACTACACTTACGACGGCAAGGCTCCGTTCGAGATTCCCGCGCGCGACCGGATGCCGAAGCCATTGATAGAAAGCGATTATTTCATCGCTACCCACGGCTACGTCTCGCCGGGCACGCAGAAGTACTACAACAACGACCGCCTCAATCCCTACGCCTACGACGAGGGCGAGAAGTTCTACTGGATCCGCCCCGGCGCGGTCGGCGGCAAGTCGCTGATCTGGGGGCGCTGGTCGTTCCGCTGGGCGCCGGAGGATTTTGCGGCCAACGAGCGCGAGAACGTCGGCGGAGCCTGGCCGATCGGCTACGACGACATCGCCCCGTGGTACAGCTATGTCGAGAACTACATCGGCGTGTCGGGCGGGCGCGAGAACCTGCCGCAGCTGCCCGACAGCGAATTCATGCCGCCGATCCCGATGAACGTGGCCGAGGAATGGCTGAAGGAACGGCTCGAGGCGACCTCGCCGGGGCGCAAGCTGATCAACAGCCGCATGTCCAATATCACCGAGGACAAGCCCGAACAGGGCCGCTCGAAATGCCAGTTCCGCTCGCAATGCGGGCGAGGGTGCTCGTTCGGGTCCTATTTCTCGACCCAGTCGGTCACGCTGCCCGCAGCCCGTGCGACTGGACGGCTGACGTTGCGCTCGGACGCGGTGGTGAGCAATCTCGAATACGATCCGCAGACCAAGCGGGTCACCGGCGTGCGGGTGATCGATACCCGGACCAACCAGGCGGAAGTGATCGAGGCGCGGCTTGTGTTCCTCTGCGCCTCGGCGATGGCCTCGACCCAGATCCTGATGAACTCGCGCATTCCCGGTACGGGCAAGAGCCATTTCGATGCCAGCGGGACGCTCGGCCGCTATGTCATGGATCACATCTTCCGGGTCGGCATTTCGGGCGATATCGCCGGAATGACCGACTTCATCGAATACGGCCGCCGTCCCGGCGGGGTCTATATCCCGCGTTTCCGCAACGTCGGGGGCGAGGAAGGCATCGGCTTCAAGCGCGGCTATGGCTATCAGGGCAGCGCCTACCGCCCTGCCGCCGGGCCCGAGGGTTTCGGCGCTTCGATGAAGCACGGCATGCGCAAGTACGCGCCGTGGAAGTTCGGCATGATGGCGTTCGGCGAATGCCTGCCTTACGAGGACAACCGCGTCTCGCTGAGCGAAACCGAGGTCGACCGCTTCGGCATCCCGTTGGTGCGTTTCGACGTGACCTTCCGCGACAACGAGATCCGCATGATGGACGATGCCCGCAACGAAGGCGAGGCGATGCTGCGCCGGGCGGGGCTGACCAACGTCAGCAGCTATCGCGGCGAACACGTGCCTGGCGACGCGATCCACGAGATGGGCGGCGCGCGCATGGGTGCCGATCCGCGCCGGTCGGTACTCAACAAATGGAGCCAGGCGCACGATGCGGCGAACCTGTTCGTCACCGACGGTTCGCAGATGGCGTCGGTCTCGTGCGTCAATCCCTCGATCACCTTCATGGCGCTGACGGCGCGCGCTGCGGGCTATGCGGTCAAGCAGCTCGAGGCGGGGGTTATCTGATCCCCGCGATGCGGGCCGCGATTGACATCGCGGCCCGTCTCCAGTTACCTAAAATCGAATTATTAAAGCGCCCATTTTTATGAGGTGCTGTCCGGTTGGCGCCGTGTGGTCGTCGGGCGTACGGACGGCTCGGAGAACTACCCAGCGATGACCCCCCATTTGCCAGATCGCGATCGCCGACCGGCGGCGACAAGCGGGAACGATGTGCGCAACGCGCGGCTGACGCTCAGCCTCTCGGGCACGAATCTCGAGCGGGCGGGCGACTACAACCAGCGCATCGTGCTCCAGGCGATCCGGCTGACGGACGAGACCACCCGCAGCGAGCTTGCGCGGGTGACCGGGCTCACGCCGCCGACGATCGTCAACATCACCAAGCGACTGATCGACATGGGCCTGGTCAAGCCGGCGGGCCGCCTGCAGGGCAAGCGCGGCCAACCGGCGATGCGGATCGTCATCGATCCCGACGGCGCCTTCGCGATCGGGCTCAACATAGACCGCGACCACATCACGCTCGTCACGCTCGATCTGGCAGGACGCATCCGCAGCCGCCACACGCGCGAGATCGCCTTCGCCTTGCCGGAAATGGTCGTCGAACATGTGCGCGAGGTGCTGCCCGGGTTGCTCGAGGAAGGCGGCGTCGACCGGGCACGGATACTCGGCGTCGGGGTTGCGCTGCCCGACGATCTCGGCCGGATCGCGCTCCCGCACCGACCCAAGGAATACGACGCCTGGGACGGGATCGACCTTGGCGAGCTGCTCGGCGACGTGCTCCCCTGGCCGCTCTACGCCGACAACGACGCGGCTTCGGCGGCGCTCGGCGAAGTGCACCTGGGGGGCGGGATCGCGAGCCCAAGCTTCTTCTACCTGCTGATCAGCGCGGGGCTCGGCGGCGGGTTGGTGGTCGACCGCAGCTACGTGCGCGGCGCGGATTCGCGCTCGGGGGAAATCTGGGCGATGCCCGATCCGCAACGCGAGGGCGCGAACGTGCAGGACACCGTCTCGCTGCTCGCGCTCTACGCCCGGCTGGAGGCCGAAGGATACGAAGTCGACCGGCCCGAGGCCCTGCTCGATGGGCCCGACGACAAGCAGGCGGTGATCTTGCAATGGCTCGACGATGCCGCCGACGTGCTCGTCCAGCCGCTGATCGCGGTCAACTGCCTGATCAATCCCGCTGCGATCCTGATCGGCGGACGCTTGCCCGGCAAGCTGGTCGACGCGCTGGTCGAGCGCCTCAATGCCCGAATGGCGGGACGCCAACTACCGGTCGTCGCCCCGGTACGCCGCGCCGAAGCGTCCGACGACGCATCGGCCATCGGGGCGGCCATCATTCCCTTCCTCGACCATGTCCTGCCGTCGGAATCGATCCTGATGCAGGCGGGGCGCTGAGCCCGCGGAGGCTAAGTCAGGCCCGCTGGAGCCGCTCCGCCATTTCGTCGAGGTCGACCCCGCGGGTCTCGGGAAAGACCGCCGCGACGACCACGAACTGGACCACCATGGCGACCGCGAAGATCGCAAACGGCGCACCGGGCGAGCATGTGACGAGCACCGGGAATAGGCCGGCGATCAGCGCGTTCATAAACCAGTGCGTGCTTGCCCCCAGCGCGCTGCCCCGGGCGCGAACCGGAGTGGGGAACACCTCCGAGATGTAGACCCAGATGACCGCGCCCTGGCTGGTGGCGAAGAAGGCGATGAAGCCGACCAGCGCCGGCAGCATCGCGGCGGTCCCGAGCGCACCGAACATCACTCCGGCCGCGACCGAGAGGCACAGCGCCATCCCGGCGGCGCCGATCAGCAGCAGCGTCTTGCGCCCCAGCCGGTCGATCAGCGCCATGCCGACGAGCGTGAACACGAGATTGGCGAGGCCGATCATGATCGCCTGCCGGTCGGGCGAGAGCGAGCCGGCGCGCGCGAAGATGTCGTTCAGGTAATAGAGGACCGCGTTGATCCCGGCCATCTGGTTGAACACCGCCACCAGGATCGCGAGCGTCATCGGGCGGCGATGGCGGCGCCACGAGAGCGCCTCTCTCGGCGGGTCGCGGTCGAGCGCGTGTTCGACGCGCTGCAACTGGGCGCTGGTCGCGGCGGGAGAGGAGTCGATGCATGCCAGCGCGTCGATGGCTTCGTCGCGGCGCCCTTTCGCGACCAGCCAGCGTGGGCTGTTGGGGATCGCGAACAGCAGGACGAAGAACAGCAGCGCAGGGGCAGCGGTGACGCCCAGCTTCCAGCGCCAGGCGGTTTCGCCGATGTCCATGCCCGCGATCGTCGCGTTGCTGAGATAGGCAACGAGGATCCCGATCACGATCATCAGCTGGAACAGGCCGACCAAGATGCCGCGATTCCGGGGCGGCGCGATTTCGGCGATATAGACCGGCGCGAGCACAGACGACCCGCCGATCGCCAGCCCGCAGAGGAAGCGGAAGAACAGGAACAGCGGCCAGCTCGACGCCAGCGCGCACCCCAGGCCCGCAACGAAATAGAACGCGGCGAGCACGCGCAGGCTGTTGCGGCTGCCGATCGCATCGCCCGGCTTGCCGGCAAACATGGCGCCGACCAGCGTACCCCACAGGGCCGCCGAAACGGTGATGCCGAGCGTTTCGGGGCTCAGCGCGAACAGGCTGGTGAGGTCGGTGGTGACGCCTGCGATGACCGCCGTGTCGAACCCGAACAGCAGCCCCGCCAGCGCCGCAGTACCGATCGCCGCTGCCAGTGTACCGCCCACCATGCCGCCATGCATGCCGGCGCCGCGCGAGGCATCGCGCTCGTCCCTGCCCGTCATTCGCTCTCTCCCGCCGGCCGAGCTTCGGCGCCCGCCCTGATCGACCAAAAGCATGCCACAAAGCCGAATTTGATCAAATAAATTAATTTCCATTATTATCTTGACGCGCCGCCCCCCGGCAAGGCACCACTGCGCAAATTGGACGCTGCGCCCACGAGCGCTGCGGATCCGAGAGCGCCCGCGCCGCAACGACGGCCGGGGCAATGGGAGAGGATCGTGCCGGCAACGCTGCTTGCGACGCATCGCGTGGAAAAGCCTTGGGGGCGCCGCCACCTGTGGGGCCCCTTCGCCGATCCCGCGCCGGGCTGCGATCCGGTCGGCGAGATCTGGTTCCAGGCGCCGGGCGACAGCGAGCCCGACCTGCTGATCAAGTACCTCTTCACCAGCGAGAAGCTCTCGGTCCAGGTCCACCCGGACGACGATCAGGCGCGCGCGCGCGGCCTCCCGCGCGGCAAGGACGAATGCTGGCTGATCCTCGACGCCGCACCCGATTCCACTATCGCGATCGGCACGAAGGCGCCGGTCGATGCCGAAGCGCTGCGCCAGGCCGCGCTCGACGGCAGCATCGAGGACCTGCTCGACTGGAAGCCGGTGAGGGCGGGCGATTTCCTCTATTCCGCTTCGGGCACGGTCCACGCCATCGGCGCGGGCCTGACGTTGATCGAGGTCCAGCAGAATTCCGAGACCACCTACCGGCTCTATGACTACGGCCGCCCGCGCGAGCTCCATCTCGACGACGGGATCGCGGTCGCCGATCCGCTGCCCTACGTGCCGTGCCCGCCCACGCGCGAGCTCGACGCGGGTCGCATGGTGTTGGTCGAGGGTCCGAAATTCGTGCTCGAGCAACTCGCGGGTGGCGCGCGCGAGATCGCGCTGCCCGAGGGCGTCACCGCCTGGCTCGTCCCGGTTTCGGGCACGGGCGAGGCCGACGGCGTCGCCTTCGCGGCGGGCGAATGCCTGACGCTCACCGGCACCGTACGGCTCGACGCCGACCCCGCTGCCAAGCTCCTGCTGGCCTATCCGGGCGAAAGGATCCTTTCATGACACGGCAAACCGCACCCGGCACGCGCTGGACTTTCGCCTATATCACCATGTTGTTCTTCATCTGGGGCGCAGTGACCTCGGTCAACGACATCCTGATCCCCGCGGTGAAGGCGATCTTCTCGCTCAGCGACACCGAAAGCTTCCTCACCCAGTTCGCGTTCTTCCTCGCCTATGGCGTGGTCTCGTTGCCCGCTGCGGCGATCATGGGGCGGTTGGGCGCGGCGAACTCGATCATCCTCGCGCTTGCTACGATGATCGCGGGGTGCTTGATCATGCCGTTCGCGACGATCGTGCGCGCGTATCCGATCGTGCTGGTCGGACTGTTCGTGATCGCATCGGGCATCACGCTGCTGCAGGTGGCGGCCAATCCGCTGTCGGCTTCGCTCGGACGGCCCGAGCGGTCGCATTTTCGGCTGGTGCTGAGCCAGGCGTTCAACTCGCTCGGCACGGTGATCGCGCCCTATCTCGCCGCGCGCACGCTGCTGCAGGGCGGGCTGTTCGACGAAGGGCCGGTGACGGAGGCGAAGATCGCCTATTCGCTCGGCCGGATCGACGTCGCATATGTCTTCATAGCCCTGCTGATTGCGGTGCTTGCGCTGGTTATCTGGCGCGTCCGCCACGAGATCACCGCCGCGGCACCGCCGCCCGAAGTGGGCACGAAGGTGTCGAGCGCCTTCTCCTCGCGCTGGGCGCTTGCGGGCGCGCTGTCGATCTTCCTCTATGTCGGCGCCGAGGTCGCGATCGGCAGCGTGATGGTCAATTTCCTCGAACAGCCCGACGTGCTGGCGGTCACCGCCGCACAAGCGGGCAGCTTCGTCAGCCTCTACTGGCTCGGGGCGATGGTCGGGCGGTTCATCGGATCAGGCTTGCTGTTCAAACTGCCCGCGGGTCCGCTGCTCGCCGGTGCGGCGGTGGCGGCGGCGGCGCTGTGCCTCACGATCAGCCAGATTACCGGGCCGGTCGCGGGCGTGCTCGCGATTTCGGTCGGGCTGTTCAATTCGATCATGTTCCCGGTGATCTTCTCGCTGACGATCGCGCGCTCGAGCGCGCCGCAATCGGCGACCTCGGGACTGCTGTGCATGGCGATCGTCGGTGGCGCCTTCGTGCCGCTCGCCTTCGCGCAGGTCGCGGACGTCAGCGGCAGCCGCTTCCTCGCCTTCCTGGTGCCGATGGCCTGTTACCTCGTCATCGCGCTGTTCGGCTGGCGCGCCTCGCGCGTGCCCGCCGTGGATGGCGAGGCGCAGCCGGTCTCGGCGCACTGACGCGACTGCGAACGCCAATCTTTCGGGAAAGAGGGATCTGATGAACGACAAGCCAACCGTGAAGCGCGTCGCCGGAAAATGGCTCCTGCTGGCCTCGGCGATCGCGCTGCCCGCGGTGTCGGGCTGCGCCCCGGTCGCGGCGCAGCAGGCACCGGTCGAGCTGGCCGATCCGCTGGTCGGCACCGCGCCGCTCGACGATCCGGAGGTGATCGGCAACGCGCCGCCGCCGGGCGAGCCGGTCTATTCGGGGCAGACCTCGCCGGGCGCGCGGCTGCCGCACGGGTCGGTCGCGGCATCGCCGGTCAACAACAACATCGAGCTGCTCTATCCAAACGGCGTCCCGGTTCCATACTACTACACCAACCCGACGATGATTGGGTTCACCGGCGGCGGGGGATCGACCTACGGCGGCAATGCCGAACCTTTCGTGATGCCGGTGGTGGGCGACTGGTCGCCGCCGCCCGCCTACAGCCAGTCGTACTACGACAAGTCGCGGGAGAAGGCCTCGCCCGGCTATTATTCGGTCTATCTCGATACCTTCGACACGCAGACCGAACTGACCGCGACCCGCTGGGCGAGCGTGATGCGCTTCACCTTCCCCGAGAGCGAGCGGTCGAACGTCATCATCAACTTCCCGCGCCACGGCGGCGCGATCGAGGTGGTCGGCGACCGCACGGTGCGCGGCGTGTCGGAGGACGGGGGCAGCGCGGATGGCGCCTATTTCGTGGCGCATTTTTCCAAGCCGTTCACCGCGCTCGGCACCTTCCGCAAGTCGCCGGGCGACAACGTGGGCTGGGGCATCGGCACCAGCCACGTCGATCCCGGTGCGCGCACGATGGAGGGCCGCTACGCTGGCAGCTACGTGACCTTCGAGACCGCCGAGGGCGAGCAGGTGCTGGTCAAAATGGCGCACGGCACCAGCTACGAACAGGCCGAGCAACGGCTGCGCGAAGAAATCCCCGGGTGGGACTTCGACGCCGTCCACGCCGCCGCGCGCGACGAATGGGCGCAGCTGCTGAACCGCGTGCGCGTGACGGGCGGGACGGACAAGCAGCGCAAGCTGTTCTACTCGACCCTGTTCCAGTCGTTCGCTTCGCCGCGGCTGATCGCGAAGAAAGGCGAGAAGTTCGCCGACACCAACGGCGAGGTCCAGGTCGCCACGCACGACCGCTACGGGCCGGTGCCGTTCTGGGATACCGGCCGCAACCAGATCGTGCTGCTCGAGCTGATGGAGCCCGCGGCGGTGCAGGACATCATGGCCTCCGAACTCGCGATGGCGCGGGAGAAGGGGTACATGAACACCTCGTTCCACGGCGACAACGCGGTGTTCCTCTACCTGGGCGCGTGGGAGCGCGGGATCGAGTTCGACTACGAGGCGGCCTACGAATATCTGCGCAAGAACGCGACCGACCCCGAGGGTCCGCGCGGCTATCTCGCCGAATACATGGCGCAAGGCTGGATTTCGGACGTGGTGCCGGACGAGAACCCCAGTCCGCCCTATGCCGGGGGCAAGGCGGGCGTCGCCAAGACGATGGAATACGCGTGGGACGACTATGCGCTCGCGCAATATGCGAAGAAGCTGGGCAAGACTGCTGACTACGAAATGTTCCTCGAGCGCGCGGGCAACTACGCCAACGTGTTCGACCAATCGATCGGGTTCGTGCGCGGGCGCACCGCCGACGGCAAGTGGATCGCGCCGTTCGATCCGGAGGAGCCCTATTACAACTTCATGATGAAGGAAGCCTCGGGCTGGTCGACGCTGTGGCTCGCGCCCCACGACGTGCAGGGGCTGATCGACCTCCTCGGCGGGCGCGAGGCGTTCAACGCCAAGCTCGACGAATTCTTCACCAAGCCATACGATCCCGAGGGAATCTGCCGCGACTGCACCGGCCTGATCGGGCAATACGTCCACGGCAACCAGCCCGACCAGCAGGCGCCTTACTACTACGCGTGGAGCGGTCAGCCGTGGAAGACCCAGGCGTTGGTCCGCGAGATCCTCGACAAGACCTACGGCAGCGATGCCGCGGGATACGGCTATCCGGGGATGGACGACCAGGGCGCCACGTCCTCGTGGTACGCGTTGAGCGCGATGGGGTTCTATCCGGTCGATCCCTCCAGCCAGACCTACGTGATCGGCAGCCCGGTGTTCGACGACGTCGCTCTCGACATGGGCAACGGCAAGACGCTGCGCATCGTGGCGGAGAACAACGCGCCCGAACACCCTTACATACAGTCCGCGACGCTGGATGGACGCCCGTGGAACAAGCCGTGGTTCAGCCACGACGACGTGAAAGACGGCGCGACCTTCGTCTTCACTATGGGCCCCGAACCGAACGAACAATGGGGTGCTTCGCCCGACGCCGCGCCCCCATCGATGTCGCCGGCACGCTGACCGGAAAATCCCTCGCCCCCGCACCATTGCGCGGGAGCCGGAGCCCAGGACCCGCACCTTCCTCCCCCCGCAGGGTCCTGGGCTCCACCACCACGTTCCAGCGGCGGAAGCCGCGTGCATCCGGAGGACGCCTCGTGCGCAGCCTTGTCACCATCGCCACCTGCCTCGCTCTCGCACCCGTCGCGGCACACGCGCAGGAAGTCGACCCGCAAGCCGGGAGCGAGATCTACAAGACCGACCTGACGACGCGCTGGGGCCGCGAGGTGACGCCCCAGAACGCCTGGCGCAGCTATCCGCGCCCGCAACTGGAGCGCGAACGGTGGCAGAACCTCAACGGCCTGTGGGACTATGCCATCGCGCCCAAGGCCGCGCCGCTTCCCGAGCGCATGGACGGGCAGATCCTCGTGCCGTTCGCGGTCGAATCGAAGCTTTCGGGGGTCACCCGCAAGGTCACGCCCGACGACCGCGTCTGGTACCGCCGGAGCTTCACCGTGCCCGAAGACTGGCAGGGCGAGCATGTCATGCTCAATTTCGGCGCGGTCGATTACGAGGCGACGGTGCGGGTCAACGGCTCGGTCGTCGGCTCGCACGAAGGCGGCTTCGACGCGTTCGGCTTCGACATCACACCCTATCTGCGCGAGGGCGAGAACGAACTCGTTGTCGAGGTCACCGACCCGACCAGCGCCGGCACGCAGCCGCGCGGCAAGCAGATTCTCGATCCTTCGGGCATCTGGTACACCGCGGTCAGCGGCATCTGGCAGACCGTGTGGATCGAGCCGGTGCCCGAACTTCACATCGCCGACGTGCGCGCGACGCCCGACATCGACCGCGGCGTGGTCGAGGTCGCGGTGGCGCTGAGCGGCTGGGCGGGCGACACCGACGCGGTGCGGCTGACCGCCAGCGCGCAGGGCAAAACGATTGCCTCGACCATCATCCGCGCCAACCGCCGCGCGACGCTGGCGATACCTGATGCGCACCTGTGGTCGCCCGACGATCCCTATCTCTACGATCTCAGGGCCGAGCTGGTCACGGTGCGCGATCCCTATGCCGGGGAGGAGGAGCGCGACCGCAAGGCCTACGATTCGCGCTTCACGCCGCACGAAAGCGAAGTCTACGCCGATGCCCAGGTGACGGGCGGGCCGCGCGACAGCGTCGATGCCTATTTCGCGATGCGCAAGATTTCGATCGGGCCGGGCAAGGTGGAGGGCCAACCCGCGATCCTGCTCAACAACGAACCGCAGTTCCAGAGCGGCGTGCTCGACCAGGGCTGGTGGCCCGACGGGCTCTACACTCCGCCTTCGGAAGAGGCGATGGCGAGCGACATCGTGTTCCTCAAGAAGGCCGGGTTCAACATGCTGCGCAAGCACATCAAGGTGGAGCCTGCGCGCTACTACCACGATGCCGACCGGCTCGGGATGCTGATCTGGCAGGACATGCCTTCGGGCGGCGGCGAGGACCAGTACCTCGCGGGTACGAGCAAGTATCAGGCGATCTTCCCCTCGGAGACGATGGCCGAGCAGCAGAAGCAGCTGTCCGAGATGGTGGGCGAGCTGCGCGCCTTCCCCTCGATCGTGATGTGGGTCGTCAACAACGAGGGCTGGGGACAGTACGACGCGGGCACGCTGGCGCAGTTCGTGAAGGGGCTCGACCCCTCGCGCCTGGTCAACGCGACCTCCGGCTGGGTCGACGCCGCGCCCGAGGTGTCCGACGTGCTCGACATCCATACCTACGAGGACGTGCCGAACACGCCGCGCCATCAGACGAACCGCGCGATCGTGCTCGGCGAATATGGCGGGGTCGGCTTCCCGGTCGAGGGCCATATCTGGCGGCCGGGCGAGGACAACTGGAGCTACCAGGTCGCGCGTGACGAGGACGAATATCTCGTCCGCTTCCGCCGCAAGATGGAAGGCGTGATCCGGCAGGCGCAGGAGGCCGGGCTCAGCGCGGCGGTCTATACCCAGACGAGCGACGTCGAGGACGAGATCAACGGCCTGCTGACCTACGACCGCGCAGAGCCCAAGGCGCCGCCCGAAGCGCTCGCCGAGATCGCCGAGCCATTGTGGGACGAAGACGCCGAAGATTGATTCGTGAGCGTGGCGTACTTGCCGATGCGAGACCCGTTCCGGGTCCGCACACAGGATCGCCTCGGTATCGCAAGCGGTCACGAAATGCGGACAATTTGCATGTTTCCCAGACGGTTAGCGCAGTTCCGGAACGATCCCTCGCAAAGGTTCCAAGATTTATTTGACAAATTGTTTTTTATAATCTGAATTGGGTGCGATCAGGGCCAAGGGGTCCGGGAGCCGGTGGCCGGTGGGCGCCGGATAACAAGCAGGGGCAAGAGCCCCTCGACCATGGAGAGGGTCAAAATGAGGACAGGAGGAATCCATTCGTCGAACGTGCGCGGCCGCGAGCGGCTGGTGCGCGATCTGATGCTTACGGCGGGCGCCGTAGCGGGGCTTTGCGCGGCTCCGGCTTACGCACAGGTGGCCGACGAGACCCCGGCGGGCGAAGCGGCGGCGAGCGAGGCAAACGAGGACGAAAACGTGATCGTCGTCTCGGGCTACCGCGCATCGATCGAGCAGGCACTCGAGCAGAAGCGCGAGGCAGAGGCCTTCGTCGACGTCATCACCGCCGAGGACATCGGCAAGTTCCCCGACAAGAACGTCGCCGATGCGCTGCAGCGCGTCCCGGGGGTGGTCATCACGCGCGACGGCGGCGAAGGCAGCCGGGTCAGCATCCGCGGCCTGCAGCCCGGCCTCACGCTGACGCTGCTCAACGGAAACTTCCTCGCAGGCGCGGATTCGGGCGATCCGCAGCGCTCGTTCAACTACGTCCTGCTGCCGTCCAACTTCATCGCCAGCACCGAAGTCTACAAATCGCCCGAGGCCAGCATCGAGGAAGGCGGTGTCGGCGGCTCGATCATCCTCAACACCCGCCGCCCGCTCGATCTCGACGCGTGGTCGGGCTTCGCCTCGGTCGAGGGCGTCTATGCCGACACGACCGAGAAATTCGAGCCGCAGCTCGCCGGGCAGGTCTCGTGGAAGAACGATGCCGAGAACCTCGGCTTCCTCGTCGGCGGGGTCTACCAGAAGCGCTCCAACCGCGAACTGCGCAGCTATACCGAGACGTGGCGCTGGTGGAGCGACCGCGACGACGACGGCAACGTCATTTCCCCCGCCACCGACGTGAACGGCAATCCGTTCGAGAACGACGACGCGATTTCCTACTGGCCGGGCGAAGGCGTGACCTCGCGCGATGGCACGCACTATTCAGGCTACTGGGCTCCGCAATCGGTCAATTCCGAGGTGTTCAGCCAGGAACGCGAGCGGTTCGGCATCCAGGCGACGATGCAGGTGAAGCCGTTCGACAACGTCACCGTCACCAGCAACTACTTCCGCTTCGAGTACAGCAGCGACTTCGTTTCGAACGTGCTGAAGATCCCCGAGTGGGGCTACGGCAACTTCTTCACCGGACCGACCTTCGACCCGAGTGGCACGATCTTCCAGTCGGCCAATTTCGAAGTCCCCGCGGCGGGCACCGAATGCCTCGCCAACACGCCGCCGTGCACGATGGAAACGCCCCAGCTTGCCGGCACCTACAGCCGCGAGGACCAGGTTTCGAACACGTTCGAAACCGAGGTTGCCTGGGAAACCGACCGCTTCGACGCCATCGCCAAGTTCGGCAAGACGAGCGCCAACGGCGGCCCGTCGATGCGCTTCGGCGTTGCCGCCAAGCCTCGCCTGACCGTCACCGGTCAGGAGCAGAACGGCAACTTCTTCAGCGGCTGGGCCTTCGGCGAAAACGGCGTGGACATGCAGTTCTCGCCCGAGATCCAGGAAAACATCCGCAACGGCATCGCGCAGATCGACATCGGTTCGACTGGGTCGGGATTCACCAACAGCGAGCTCTCGCAGCGCTACGCCCAGCTCGACATGACCTATCGCTTCGACAGCTTCTTCGATTCGATCCAGGTCGGCGGCAAGTGGCGGGATCTCAGCATCCACCGCGAAACCGGGCGCAACGAATGGTACGCCGACGCGGCCAACGAGGTGCGCTATCAGGATACGCCCGAGGGCGCAGTGGCGGAGCCGGATTACTTCTACGACGATCCGATCGACAACATTCCCGGTGGCTTCGATGCCAATATCTTCCCCGGGATCGACTTCGAGCGCTATCTGCAGATCATCAACGATCGCTATGGCCCCGCGGTCAGGGTGCCAGAACCCAACAACGTCTACGACATCAGCGAGCGCGTGTTCGCAGGCTACGCGCAGGCGAATTTCGCAACCGACCGCTTCCGCGGGAACGTGGGCTTGCGGGTCGCCAACACCAAGCAGTCGGGCGTCACATCCGATCGTCTGCAATACCTGCTGGACTACTGCGTGGATGGTCCCGGCGGTCCGTTCGACGAGAACACGCCGATCGGCGCAGACGGCAACTGCCAGGTTCTCCCGCTCGACGAGCGCGAGGAGATTATCAACACCCGCGTCCGTCAGGACAAGTCGTACACCGACTTCCTGCCCAGCGCGAACGCGGTCTATGAGCTGACCCCCGACCTGCTGATCCGCGCGTCGGTGGCCAAGGTCATCGCGCGGCCTTCGTTCTCCGACCTGGGTTCGCAGCGCTCGCTGACCTATCGCAGCCCCGAATACGCGTTCGACCGCGACCAGTTCGGCGAATTCGAAGGCTGGTCGGGTGGCGGCGGCAACGCCGACCTCAAGCCGTTCTCGGCATGGCAGTACGATCTCGGCATCGAGTGGTACTTCCGCCCGGGCTCGGTCGTCGGCGCAACGCTGTTCCGCAAGGACGTCTCGGACTTCGTGGTGCCGCTGGTGCTCGACGTCGAGCGCGAGGTCGCGGGCGAAGTGGTGCTGATCCAGCCCTATTCGACGGTTGCGAACGGTTCGAACGCGGTGTCGCAGGGCGTGGAGCTCTACGCCCAGCACACGCTGCCCTTCGGCCTCGGCGCACAGGTGAACTTCACCTACAACGACACCTCGGTCGCCGATGTCACGCTCGACGGCGAGAAGGTGGGCACCTCGGCGCTGGTCGGAAGTTCGAAGACCCAGATGAACGCCTCGGTCTTTTACGAGAACGACCGGCTGCTGCTGCGCGCCTCGTACAACCGGCGCGGCGAAGTGGTCGGTGGGCTCGCCTCGGGTCTCAACGTCTATACCGACCCCTACGAGCAGGTGGACATCAACGCGTCCTACGAGCTGTTCGACGGGCTGATGCTGACCGCTTCGGTGATCAACCTGACGAAGTCGCAGGAGCGCCAGCATCTGGGCAACGATACCGACGACCGGTTCGTTCGCGCCAACTACTTCGGCCGCCGCGCCTACATAGGCCTGTCGTACAACTTCTGATGCCGGCCAAGGCTACTACTCAACCTCCCCTCGGGGTGGCTCCGCAAGGAGCCACCCACCTTTTTTCTCCGGGGAGCGGCCAGGCCATGTACACAGCGGGCAGGGGGAAACGATCGATGAAACGCGGCTGGCTGACATCGCTGGGGATCGCCGGTGCGCTGCTCGGTGGCATTGCGGCGCGGGCCGAAAACCCGATCGTGCCCGGCTGGTACGCCGACCCGGAAATCCGGGTGTTCGATGGGCAATACTGGATCTACCCCACCTATTCGGACCACGCCGAGGTGCCCGACGTTTCGGAGCGCTTCAACGAACGGCAGGCGAAGCTGCGCGAGCAGAAGGCGCTGCGCCCGTCGTACTACATCCAGACCTTCTTCAACGCCTTCTCCTCGCCCGACCTGGTCAACTGGACCAAGCATTCGCACGTCCTCGACGTCGAGAACGTCGAATGGGCGGCCTACGCCGTGTGGGCGCCCTCGGCGATCGAGAAGGACGGCAAGTACTACCTGTTCTTCGGCGCCAACGACATCCAGTCGAACGACCAGCTCGGCGGGATCGGCGTCGCGGTCGCCGATAGCCCTGCGGGGCCGTTCACGGATGCGATCGGCAACCCGCTGGTCGATGCGTTCCACAACGGCGCGCAGCCGATCGACCAGTTCGTGTTCCGCGACAAGGACGGCCAGCATTATCTCTATTACGGCGGCTGGAAGCACTGCAACGTCGCGCGCCTCGGCGACGACCTGACCTCGATCGAGCCCTTCGCCGACGGCACGATGTTCAAGGAGATCACGCCGCCCGGCTATGTCGAGGGATCGTTCATGGTCGAGCGCGAGGGCGTCTACTACCTGATGTGGTCCGAAGGCGGCTGGACGGGGCCGGACTACCGCGTCGCCTATGCCATGGGGCCGAGCCCGACCGGGCCGTTCGAGCCCAAGGGCGTCATCCTCGAACAGGATTTCAGCATCGCGCGCGGCGCGGGCCACCATTCGGTGGTCAACGTGCCGGGTACCGACGACTGGTACATCGCCTATCACCGCCGCCCGCTCGGCGACGACAAGGGCGAGCATCGCCAGATCGCGATCGACCGCATGCACTTCAACGAAGACGGCACGATCGCGCCGGTGAAAATGACCAACGAGGGCGTGAAACCGCGCCCGCTGCCGCAATGACGGCCTAGAGGGAGAGACGATTTGAACACGATCAGGCGCATCGCGCTCGGAGCCGCTGGCAGCGCGCTCGTGCTGACCAGCGGCGTTCTTCCCGCAGCCGCCGTGGCCCAGAGCGCGCCAGCGGCGGAGCTCGCGCTGGTCGATCTGGTCAACCCGCTGATGGGCACCGATAGCGAATTCGCGCTGTCCTACGGCAACACCTATCCGGCGGTGGCCGTGCCGTGGGGGATGAACTTCTGGACCCCGGTGACGGGCGAGATGGGCAGCGGCTGGGGGTACACCTACGACGCCTACAAGATCAGCGGGATCAAGCAGACCCACCAGCCCAGCCCGTGGATGAACGACTACGCCGCGTTCGAGCTGATGGCGATGACCGGCCCGGTGCGGCTCAAGCAGGAAGAGCGCGCCTCGTGGTTCAGCCACAAGGCCGAGGTGAGCAAGCCCTACAAGTACCAGGTCTATCTCGCCGACCACGACGTGACAGCGGAAGTCGTGCCGACCAGTCGCGCGGCGCAGTTCCGCTTCACCTTCGGCGAAAGCGACGACGCGCACATCCTGCTCGACGCCTACAACGAAGGTTCGATGGTCACCGTCGATCCCGAGCGCCGCCGCATCACCGGCTATGCGCGCAACAATTCCGGCGGCGTGCCGGAGAACTTCCACAACTACTTCGTGCTCCAGTTCGACCGCGACTTCACCGTCACACGCACCTGGGACGAGAACTGGCAGCTCAGCGCCGACCGCAAGAGCGAGGGCGCGCATGTCGGCGCCGTGGTCAGCTTCGAGACCGAAAAGGGCGCGCAGGTCGGCGTCAAGGTCGCCTCCTCGTTCATCAGCCCCGAACAGGCGCTGCTCAACCTCGAGCGCGAAGTCGGCAGCGACAGCTTCGATCAGACCGAGGCCAAAGCGCGCGCGGAATGGGAAAAGGAACTGTCGCGCATTCGCGTGAGCGATTCCGACGAGCGCGACAAGCGCACCTTCTATTCCGCTCTCTATCGCATGCTGCTGTTCCCCCGGCCGCTGCACGAAGTGAACAAGGCGGGCGATATCGTCCACTACAGCCCGTACAACGGCAAGGTCGAGGACGGCTATCTCTACACCGACAACGGATTCTGGGACACCTGGCGCGCGGTCTTCCCCTTCTTCGCGCTGATGTATCCCGAATTCGATTCCAAGGTGATGCAGGGCCTCGTCAACACTTACGAGGAATCGGGCTGGCTGCCCGAATGGGCGAGCCCCGGCCATCGCAGCGTGATGATCGGCTCGAACTCGGCGATCATCATCGCCGACACCTACCTCAATGGTGTGCGCGGCTTCGATGTCGAGAAGCTCTACGAAGCGATGGTCAAGAACGCGACCACCTCCGAAGGGCGCCCGCGCGACGATCGCGGACGGGTGCTGACCGCGGTCGGGCGCGAAGGCGTCGAATACTACAACCGCCTCGGCTACGTGCCCTACGACGTCGACATCAACGAGAATGCCGCGCGCACGCTCGAATACGCGACCGCCGACTTCGCGCTGTCGCGGCTCGCCGCCGCGCTCGGCAAGACCGAGGACGCGAAGAAATACGCCGCGCAGGCGCAGAACTACCGCAAGCTTTACGACCAGGAGAGCGGCTGGATGCGCGGCCGCAACCAGGACGGGAGCTGGGCGACGCCATTCAACCCGCTCAAGTGGGGCGACGCCTTCACCGAAGGCAACTCGCTGCACTACAGTTGGTCGGTGATGCAGGACGTTCAGGGGCTGATCGACCTGATGGGCGGCGACGAGAAGTTCGTCGACCGGCTGGATTCGATCTTCGACACCCCGCCGCTCTACGACGAGAGCTATTACGGCCAGGTGATCCACGAAATCCGCGAGATGCAGATCGTCGACATGGGCCAGTATGCGCACGGCAACCAGCCGATCCAGCACATGACCTACCTCTACGACTGGGCCGGTCAGCCGTGGAAGACGCAGTATCACGTGCGCGACGTGATGCAGAAGCTCTACTCGCCCGATCCCGACGGCTACCCGGGCGACGAGGACAACGGCCAGACTTCGGCCTGGTACGTGTTCTCCGCGTTGGGCTTCTATCCGGTCACGCCCGCGGTGGGCGAATACGCGATCGGCAGCCCGCTGTTCGACCGCGTCGATCTGACGATGCCGAACGGCAAGACGCTGACGATCGAGGCGCGGAACAACAGCGCCGAGAACGTCTACATCCAGTCGGCCACCTTCAACGGCCAGCCGCATGACAGGACGTTCCTGACCCGCGAAGCGCTGCAGCAGGGCGGCACGCTGACTTTCGTCATGGGGCCGCAGCCGAACAAGGAATGGGGCAGCGACAAGGCCGACGCGCCGTTCTCGATGACCGCCCGCAAGTGATCCGGAGAGCCACGATGACCCCCACGAGACGCGAACTCATGGCGGGTGCCGGTGCGCTGGCATTCGCTGCTGGCATTCCCGGCGTCGCGCGCGCCGCCCAATTCGTCAGCAAGCGTCCTGCGCCCGCACAGCGAAACTTCACCAGCCCCGCGATCGAAGCCGAGATCGCCCGGGTGAAGGCGAAGATCGCCGATCCCGAACTCGCGTGGATGTTCGAGAACTGCTATCCCAACACGCTCGACACCACGGTGCAGACGGGCACGCTCGACGGGCAGCCCGACACGTTCGTGATCACCGGCGACATCGAAGCGATGTGGCTGCGCGACAGCTCGGCGCAGGTGCAGCCCTACATCCACCTCGTCGCGCAGGATCCCAAGCTCCAGCGCCTGTTCCAGGGGCTGATCCAGCGCCAGGCGCGCTGCATCCTGATCGATCCCTACGCCAACGCCTTCGACAAGGACCCGACCGCGCCCTCCAAGCTCGAATGGTCGGAAACCGACGCGACCGAGATGAAGCCGGGCGTCGCCGAACGGAAGTGGGAGATCGATTCGCTCTGCTATCCGATGCGCCTCAGCCACGAATACTGGCGGCGCACGAAGGACAAGGCGCCGTTCGACGACACTTGGTCGCGCGCGATGAAGCTCGCCGTGAAGACTTTCCGCGAACAGCAGCGCATGGACGGGCCCGGGCCGTACAAGTTCCAGCGGCCTGCGCTGCAGCCGTCCGACAGCCTGATGCTCGGCGGATATGGCCGGCCGACGAAGAAGATCGGGCTGATCCACTCGATGTTCCGCCCCTCGGACGATGCCTGCCTCTATCCGTTCCTGATCCCGTCGAACCTGTTCGCGGTCTCGGTGCTGCGCAAGGTCGCGCAGGTTCACCGCGAGGCGCGCGGCGACGACGGTGCGGCGCGCGACGCCGAAGCGCTCGCGAGCGAGGTCGAAGGCGTGCTGAAGGCCCACGCGCTGATCCCCGACGGCAAGGGCGGGCAGGTCTGGGCCTACGAGATCGACGGCTTCGGAAACTACGCCTTCATGGACGACGCCAACGTGCCGAGCCTCTCGGGCCTCGCGCTGATCGACGTGGTCGACCGCAACGATCCGCTGTTCCGCCGCACCGCCGACCTCGCGTGGAGCGATCGCAATCCCTATTTCTTCAAGGGCACCGCGGCGGAAGGGATCGGCGGGCCGCACATCGGGCTCGACATGATCTGGCCGATGTCGATCATCACCCGCGCGATGAACGCCGACGACGATGCGACGATCCTCCAGTGCCTGCGCTGGCTCAAGACGACGCACGGCGGCACCGGCTTCATGCACGAAAGCTTCCACAAGGACGATCCGAAGAATTTCACGCGCAGCTGGTTCGCGTGGGCCAACGCGCTGTTCGGCCAGCTGATCGTCGAGGTCGCCGACAAGCGTCCCGCGCTGCTGTCGCGGCCGCTGTGAGCGGGAGGGGGCGATGATCACGACCAGCCGCCGCCAGCTTCTTGCCACCACCGGCCTGCTCGCGCTCGGCGGCGCGATCCCGGCCGGCTGCTCGCGCGTCGCGGGCGGGGGCGGCGAACTCGCCGTCGGCAAGCCCAACCTTTTCATCGGCACCGGCGGGCACGGCCACACCTTCCCCGGCGCGTCGCTGCCGTTCGGGATGGCGCAATTGAGCCCCGATACGAACACCCACGGCTGGGACGCCTGCTCGGGCTATCACCAGAAGGATGGCTCGATCATGGGGTTCAGCCACACGCACCTCTCGGGCACCGGCATCGGCGACATGCTCGACGTGCTCGTGGTGCCCACGCGGCGCGAACTGAAGCTCGAACCCGGAACGATCGAAAAGCCCGGCGAGGGCTTTCGCCAGCGTTATTCGGACGAACATGCCGAGCCCGGCTATTA
>CAMPGP010000005.1 GCA_946885545.1 uncultured Altererythrobacter sp. | reverse complement strand
ACCTCGCGCGGGATCGCCTCCCGCCCTTCTTCGCCCGACGCGCCCGGATCGGGTTCCGCCGCGGGTTCTGGCGGCGGGGGATCGTCCGGTGGCGTGGTCACGGTGACGGTGAAGGCCTCGACCACCTCGCGTTCGACCGATCCGGTAAAATCGGGCGCGAAGGCCTTGGCCAGCCCGTAGATGGCGAGCACGTGGAGCAGCGCGATCAGAACCAGCGTGCCGAAGCGCGGCTTCTTTCGCGTGCTCGTGTATCCCGTCGGCTGCGCCATACCGTCCCATCCTCAGGCGTTCACCGGAGAAAATCCGCCGCGCCGCTCGCCGGTTCCCGAACGAAAAGGGGCGGCGGCACCCTCTGGATGCCGCCGCCCGCATTTCACAGCCTTCTCGGGCCGGTCATCAGAATTCGTAGCTGATGCCGACCTTGAGGCGCCACACCGACGAGCTCACGTTGATCTCGTTGTCGGAAGCGATGCTGTCGACGCCGTTGAAGCTCTCGATGATGTAGCGGCCCTGATCGTCCACCCCGTCGATGCCCGCGATATCCTGCAGGCCCGCGAAGTTCCGGCGGCGCTGGACGTTCCAGTCGCTGTCGAGGAAGTTCAGGAAGTTGTCCATCGTGGCGTAGAGCTTGAGACGATCGTCACGACCGAACAGGCGGCCCGGCCCCGGGATTTCCTGCGAGAACGACAGATCCATGTCGTAGTACCAGTCGTTCGAGCAGGTGTTGCGCGGGATCGACTGGCCCAGGTAGTCCTCGGCGCAGCCGAGGCCGGCGGCGAAGGCTGCGAGACCGGCGACCGCATCGGCATCCGAGTCCGGCGAGATGTTCGGGTCGTTCACGCCATTCGGCAGATAGACCAGCGCGTTGTTGTTGCCCGAAGCCGAGTCGTTGAACACCGCACCACCACCGAAGGTGAGACTGTAGGGACGGCCCGAACGTGCGATGAAGGTCATCGCGAAGCGCGTCGACAGATCCGAGAAGAACTCTTCACGGAAAGCCAGGCGCGTCGAGATGTTGTGCTTGCTCGAATAGAAGCTCCGCGATTCGGCGGGATTCTGGCGGTCGAACGCCGCAGACAGGTCGTAGTTCGAGCCGGCCGTGGAGTTGTACATGTTCCGCCGGTCGTTGGCGTCCGAATACGAATAGCCGACGTTAAAATCGACATTGCCGTTGTCGGTGAACAGGCCCCCGTCGAACGACTTCGAAAGGATCGCCGAGGCGATGTGGCTTTCGAACCCTTCCGCATTGGTGAGCTGAAGTTCGTCGTCACGGCCGGTGTTGAAGCACGCCGCGTTGACGTTCTGGTACACCGGCGCCGGGTTCAGGTCGACGAGTTCGGCAGTACAGCCGGCGACACTCGGGTCGATCGCGCGATAGATCGGGCGACCATCGATGGTGTAGCCGTTCAGGCCTTCGCGGAAATCGACCGTCTGCGACAGGTCGACCAGCGTCAGCGGGTCGCGGTACTTGCTGTAGATGTAGTCGAGGTTCAGGTTCCAGCCGCTGAAGAAGCCGCTGGGCGCGAAGTCGAGGCCCGACTGGAAGCCGATGTTGGCGCGAAGCACCGACGGCTGCTTGATGTCGGGGCTGATCGACTGGGTGTCGCCCAGGCCGCGCGCCGCCGAATCCGAAGCCGACTGCTGGAAGCAGCCCGGAACGCCGGTGAACTGACCACCCACGACCACGTCGAGCTGTTCGCCGTCTGCAAGGCCGCAGGCCGCATCCTGCGTGGTGCCGGTCGCGAAGCCGCGCCCGTCGTTCTGGAAGGCGTTGCCGAACCAGACCAGCGGGTCGCCGCCCGAAAAGATGCCGACGCCCGCACGCAGGGTTGGACGGGCGAACACGGCGAAGTCGGCCATGTCATAAGTCAGCGCGAGGCGCGGCATCACGATCGGGTCGAGCGTGCTGAACCCGGCGATGTTGCTGATGCCATAGCGGTTGACGAACTGCGAGTTGAGCGTCGGATGGCCGCCATCGTACCAGTCGGCGCGAACGCCGATCACGGCGTTCAGGCTGTCGGTCACCTGCCAGTCGTCCTGCGCGAACACCGAGTAGATGCTGCGCGAGAACTGTGCCGCGGCATCGTTGACGTCGCCGGTCGACGAGAAGTTGCCGAACGCGCCTTCGGTCTGGCCGCCGATGATCTGGTTCGGGAACGTTCCGGTCTGGAAGTTGCCCGTACCAGGCGAAAGCAGGCCCTCGCGCAGGTCGTCGATGTTGCGGAAGACCAGGGTGCCGGTGGCGTTCTGGACGAACAGGTTGAACAGGTCGGCACGGTTCAGCTCGGCGCCGAACTTGAAGGTGTGGTTGCCCGCGTTGAGGTTGGCCACCGCGCGATACTGGTCGATATTGGTGCGCAGGTCGTTGGCCGAACGCGAATTGCCGGGGCCCGCGAGCACGGTGCCGTCGATCTCGCCGTCGGGGTTGTCGACGCCGACGATGATGCGCGGAATCGGGTTTTCCGACTGGGCTTCACCGCCACCGACCGGGTCCTGCCGGTCGCGTACTTCCGAACGCGAGTAGCGCAGTTCGGTCGAGAAATCGTCCGACCACTGCGAGTAGAGGCGGCCCGAATAGTAGTTCGACTTGGTGCCGCTGACGTAGAAGGTGTTGCCACCCACGGCCTGCGGCGAGGTGCCGGTGAACAGGTCGTCGGCGCGGGTCGAGCCTTCCTCGAGGCGCTGATAGGTCGTTTCGAGACGGTGGTCGTCATTGATCTGCCAGTCGAGGCGCGCGAAGTAGCGATCGTTCTCGAACGGACGGCTGGTGACGAGCGGGCCGGTCTCGATGCCGTAGACCGAGCTCAGGACATCGGAAATCTCGTTGAACTGGTCGACCGTGATCGCCTGCTCGTTGGGATAACCCGCGCCGGCCGGGCCTTCATCCTGCGAGAATGCGGCTTCCTGGTGCTCGTAGGCACCGAAGAAGAACAGGCGATCCTTGATGATCGGGCCGCCGAGCCAGGCGCCCCAGCGCTTCTCGGGCTCGATCGCCGCCACGTCCTGGCCGCCCACACGGTCGCCACGCATGCCGTTGTCGGCATATTCGAAGAAGCCGCCGAACTGATAATCGTTGGTGCCCGACTTGGTCACGACGTTGATCGCGCAACCGGTGAAGTTGCCGTAGTCGACATCGAACGGTGCGAACTGGACCTGCGTTTCGCGGACCGCATCGTAGGGCACCGGGGTCGACGAACGCGACGAGAAGCCGGTGTCGTTGAGACCGTAGACGTCGCCCTGGCTGATGCCGTCGACGGTGAAGGCGTTGCCGCGATCGTTGCCGCCGAGGCACGAGATACGGTCCTGGCCCGAGCCGCCATCGTCGCGGTCGAGGCTGACACGCGGGTCGATGCGGATGATGTCACGCACGTCTCGGTTGAAGCTCGGCGCGCTCTCGAGCACTTCGGCGGTGAAGCTGGTGCCGGGGCCGACAGCGAGCTGGGTCGCCTGCACGCGGCTGGCGGTCACGACGATCTCGCCCGCACCGCTGGTGAGGGTGAAGGTCAGCGACGTCGCGCCCTGGAGCGAGGTGTAGACGTCGTTGACGGTCTGCCCTTCGTAGCTGCCCGCGTTGGCGCTGACGGTGTAAGGGCCGCCGGTGACGAGGTTGGGGACCGAGAAGGTACCGCCCGAGCCGGTAGTGACCGAGCGGGCCGCGCCGGTGCGCGTATCGGTGACGACGACGGTCGCACCGACGATCGGGTTGCCGGCATCATCGACGACGTTGCCCTGCATGGACGAGGTGATCTGCTGCGCGGCGACAGGTGCGGGCATGACGACCGCGGCGGAAAGGCTGACGACGCTGGCAGCCAGGAGGTACTTGAGCTTCATGAAATACGATCCCTTCGGTGAGGCTCTGTGGGGTGATTGAAAGCTATGGTGGCCCGTTAGGCACGAACCGCGACGCTAGGAAGTCGGATTTGTTGCAACCGTGTGACAGTATGCGGCGAACTGTACGCCGTCAGCCTTGCCTCACCCGAAAACCGCCGAATTCTGCGCTTTTCAACCTGTTGCTGCAATGCAACATCGCGTCAGATTCAGTCGCGGTGTGGAAATAGCGACGCCTTTTCAGGCGAGATTGATCTCGCGCAGTCGCTGCATCAGGAAATCGTGGCTCGAAATCGGCGCCGGATGGGAATCGGGCGACTCGGGATCGATGCAGCTTTCCAGCGTCTCGATCGTGAAGTCGGGCCGGAAGTGGAGGAAGAACGGCATCGAGTAGCGCGAGCGGTAGGCAGCCTCGCCCCGTGGGTTGACCACCCGGTGCGTGGTCGAGCGCAACTTGCCGTTCGTCAGTCGCTCCAGCATGTCGCCGATGTTGACCACCAGCGCGCCTTCGGGCGGGGCGACGGCCTTCCACTCGCCGCTCGCGGTGAGCAGCTCGAGGCCGGCCTCTTCCGCGCCGAGGAGCAACGTGATCGTGTTGATGTCGCCGTGCGCGGCGGCGCGGATCGCGCCTTCGGCATCGGCACCG
The DNA here is from genome assembly GCA_946885545.1 of uncultured Altererythrobacter sp. Next base: position 20,779 of record CAMPGP010000005.1, on the reverse strand, counting down.
GTCAGCGGCGGATAGTGCAGCAGGCGCATGACCGAGTTGCCCTCCGCCACCGTGCTCGCGAACCATGTGCGCGGCAGCCCAAGGTGAAGCGCAATCGCCTCCAGCACGCGCGCACCGGCCGTCTCGAACGCGGCGTAGAGCGCTTCGAAGGTCGCGCGGAATTCCGCGACTTCGGACGGCCAGAGGTTGGGCGCCATGAATTCGGCGAGCGGGTGGCCTTCGGGCAGATCGCGACCGACGTGCCAGAACTCCTTCAGATCGTGGACCTGAGCATCCTTGGCCTTCTCCGTGCCGAAGGGGGTATAGCCGCGCGCACCGCCGCCGCCGGGGATGTGGTAGGCGCGCTTCACATCGTCGGGCAGCGCGAAGAACGCCTTCGACAGGTCTTCCGCCTTCGCAATCAGGTCGGCCGGGATGCCGTGGTCGCGGATGACGGCGAAGCCGTATTCCTCGAAGCTCTTGCCGATTTCCTCGGCGACTTCGTCGAGCGGGCGGGCGATGGATACCGAGGCGATGTCTGACATGGTTGCGCGACTCAATAGGGTAGGAACAGGCCCGCCAGCGCCGCGCTCATCAGGTTGGCGAGGCTGCCTGCGGCGAGTGCGCGCAGGCCCAGCTTCGCGATGACCGGGCGCTGATTCGGAGCCAGTCCGCCCGTAACCGCCATCTGGATCGCAATCGAGGAAAAATTGGCGAACCCGCACAGCGCGAAGGTCACGATCGCGCGGCTGCGGTCGCTCAACGTCTCGATCTGGCCGAGATCGATGAAGGCGACGAATTCGTTGAGCACGATCTTGGTGCCGAACAGGCCGCCCGCCACGCCCGCTTCGGACCACGGCACACCGATCAGGAACATGACCGGTGCGAACAGCCAGCCGAGCACCATCTGGAACGAGAGATCGGGATAGCCGAACAGTCCACCCGCTGCGCCCAGCAACCCGTTCGCCATCGCCACCAGCGCCACGAATGCCAGGACCATCGCGCCGACCGCGACGGCCAGCTTGACGCCGGTCTGCGCACCCTGTGCCGCGGCTTCGATCAGGTTCGCCGGGCGCTGGCCTTCCTCGAAGGTCTCGGCGACCTCGACCTCGTGCGCCTTCCCGCCCTCGGTGATCGCGGCTGGGCCTTCGGCACTGATCCGCGTGCGCGGCAGCGCGATCTCGCCCTCGTTCTCGGGGGTCGCATCCTCGCCGTCGTCGGGCATGATGATCTTGGCCATCAGGATGCCGCCGGGCGCCGACATGAAGGCCGCCGCGAGCAGAAAGGGCAGGTACTCGTTGCCCAGCAGCCCCGCATAGGCCGCGAGGATCGTGCCCGCGACGCCCGCCATGCCCACGCTCATGAGCGTGAACAGTCGGCTCGGCGAGAGCGCGGCGAGGTAGGGCCGCACAACCAGCGGGCTCTCGCTCTGGCCGACGAAGATGTTCGCCGCCGCGCCGAGCGATTCGACCCGGCTGATCCCCGTGACCCAGCCGATGCCGCCGCCGACCCAGCGCACGATCCGCTGCATGACGCCGAGGTGGTAGAGGATCGAGACCAGCGCGGCGAAGAACACGATCACCGGCAGCGCGCCCAGCGCGAACGTGTTGGCGAGCGGGTTGTCCGCGCCGAACAGGAACGCCGTCCCGGCATCGGCGTAGGAAAGGAGCGCGGCGACCCCGTCGCTCATCCCCTTGATCGCGGCGCGGCCCCACGGTGTGCGCAGCACGAGGAAAGCGAGCAGCGCCTGCAGGCCGAACGCCGCGCCCACGATGCGCAGGCGGATGCGGCGCTTGCCGGTCGAAAGGACGAAGGCGATCGCCAGGATGGCGACGATCCCGATCAGGCTGGTGAGGACTGGATGCATGTGCGGGACCCGTTCGCGAGGGGAGGTGATGGCAGAGCCGTTCTCTTGCCTGCCGCGCATCCACAGTCAAACGCGCATCGCGGCTTAGCCACGCTTCCCTTTTCCCGCGGGAGACAATAACCGGTGGCGATGAACGACATTTCCGCCGCTGGCGCCTCCGGAACTCCCCCCCAAGCCCCCATTGCCAGATCGCTGTTCGTGTTCGCCCTGCTCTATGGCGGGATGACGGTGCTGGCCGGCTTCCTGGCGGTGAAGCAGGTCATGCTCTGGCCGACCACGCTGGGGGTCGAAGCGGGAATCTTCGCGTTCCTCGTGCTGGTCGTGCTGTCGAGTGCCACCGCGCAGTTGCACGGACCGTCGATGGCGAACCGGCTGGTCGTCCTGGGCTTCCTGCCGCTTGGCGTGTCGATCGTGCTGATCCTGCTGGTGCTACGCCTGCCCGCCGATCCGGCGATGTGGCCGGAGGGGCTCGAGGCGTTCCAGCTGATCCATGCCACCACACCCCGGATCATGGCCGCCGGTCCGGTCGCCTACCTCGTGTCGCTGCTGCTCAACGTGTGGATCTTCTCCAAGCTGCGCGGCGACGGTGAAGGCAAAGGCAGCGCCGGGCTGATGATCCGCGGCGCGATCGCCTCGGCGCTCAGCCAGGCGGTCGATTCGGTCATCTTCATCACGCTTGCGTTCGGCGGCGAGCGCGAGATCGGCTCGCTGATCATGGGCCAGGCGCTGGCCAAGATCGCGCTGTCGTTCGTGCTGGTGCCCTTCCTGATCGCGCTTGCGGTCAAGGTCGCCCGGCGCCTCGACCGCGCCTGAGGGCCGCCATCAGGCTTCGGGAGGCTCCGCCGCCCGGTCCAGCAAATCGAGAAAGTTCCGCGCCGCCTCGCGCTCGGAGCGATCTTCGAACACCTCGTCGAGATCGGGCGATGCGCCGAGCATGGCAAGCAGCGCCCAGAGCGCGAAGCGCTTGCCCGGATCGGATTCCAGCCCGAGATCGACCTGGCACCGCTCGACCCCCGCAGCGAGCGCGGCGGGCGCGATCGCCGATGGATCGTCGGTCGCGAAGTAGCGCCGCAGAAGATCGCCAAATTCCATCGTCCGTTACTCCGCCGCTCCCGAAGCGGCCATTTCATAGCCGCCCGATCCCGCCGCGAGTTGCAGCGCGACCGCCGCATTCGCCAGCGCCGCCTGGTTGTCGATCAGCGACTGGCGGCTGGCGATCAACTGACGCTGCGCGTCGAGCACGTCGAACAGCGAGGCGAGGCCTTCGCGATAGAGCGCGTTCGACTGCTCCAGCGCGGCCTCGCTCTGCTCGATCGCTTCCTCGAGCGCGGCATCGCGGTCACCGTAGGCATCGATGGCGACGAGCGCATTCTCCGCCTCGCCCAACGCGACGAGGAACGCCTGGCGATATTCGGCATAGCGCCCGTCGAGTTCGGCCCGCGCCGCGGCCACTTCGGCACGGCGGCGGCCGCCGTCGAACAGCGGCAGGTCGAGCGCCGCGCCGACCGTCGCGAGAAAGGTCGAGAACAGGCCATCGATCGAACCGTCGCCAAGCAGGATCGAACCGGGAATCGTGAGCGACGGGCGCAAGTCCGCCTGCTCGATTCCCACTTGCGCGGCGGCGCTGGCCAGTCGTGCCTCCGCCGCGAGGACGTCGGTCCTGCGACGCAGCAAGTCGGCCGGAACGCCGAGGTCCGGGCCGAGAGCGTAGCGGGGGATCGCGCCGGTTCCGCCTTCGTCGGACAGTGCGAAGGGTCCCGGCGGCTCCGCGAGCAGGACCGCGAGCGCGTTGAGCGCTTCGGCGCGTGCGATGTCGATCAAGCCGCGTCGCGCCCGTGTCTGCGCGAGATCCGCGGCGGCGCGGCGGACGTCGAGGTTCGCGGCGAGACCGGCCTCGAACCGCAGCGTCACGATCCGCAGGGTCTGTTCCTGAAGATCGGTCGATTCCTCGAGCAGCGCGAGCTGCGCTCCCGTCCTCCGATATTCGAGATACTGGCTGGCGATCGCCGCGGCGACGATGCGGCGCTGGTCGGCGCGCAAATAGTCCGCTTCGGCATAGTCAGCCGCCGCGGCGCGGATTTCGGCCGCGAGGCGGCCCGAGAAGTCCGGATCGAAAGCGCCGAACAAGCCCGCCGAGGCAGTCGCGCGCTGCCCCCCGTCACCGGCTTCCAGTCCGATCTCGCCGCCGGCATCCACCGTTGGCAGGCGATCGGCGCGTTCGGCGCGCAGCAGCGCCTCGGCCGCGCGAAGCCGCTCGCGCGCGGCCGCGATGTCGAGATTGGCGGCCAGCCCGCGCTCGATCAGATCGTCGAGAACCGGATCGCCGAAGCCCTTCCACCAGTCGTCCGCGAGGCCGGAGGGCGGCAGGTCTGCCGTGTAGCTTACGGGTGCCTCGACCGACGCGGGCGCATCAATCTCGGGCACGGTCGCGCAACCGGCAAGCAGCGCCGCGCCGAGACTGGCGGAAAGGATTGCAACCCTGCTCACGCCGGAGCCATCGTCATGTCTTCGTCGACCTCGTCGATTTCCTCGCGCAGCTTCGCCAGATCGACGCTGCGCGGCTGCCCATAGCGGGCGAGGCCGAGATAGATCACCGGGGTCAGGAACAGGGTGAATATCCCGGCGATCCCGAGGCCGCCGACGATCACCCAGCCGATCGCCTGCCGCGCCTCGGCACCCGCGCCGCCGGCCAGCACCAGCGGCAGCGCGCCCAGAACGGTCGAGATCAGCGTCATCGCGATCGGCCGCAGGCGGATCGACGACGCCTCGATCACCGCTTCTCGCACGCTCCGCCCCTGGTGGCGCAATTGGTCGGCGAACTCGACGATCAGGATGCCGTTCTTGGCCATCAGTCCGATCAGCATGACGAGGCCGATCTGCGAATAGATGTTGAGCGAGACCCCCGACAGGAACAGCGCCAGGATTGCTGCGGCGAGGGCGAACGGCACCGTGAGAAGCACCACCAACGCGCTGCTCACGCTCTCGAACTGGGCGACCAGCACGAGGAACACGATCACCAGCGCGAAGAGATAGGTGAGCAGGAGATCGTTGGAGGTTTCTTCAAGGCTTTCGGCCTCGCCCTGAAGCAGCATGTCGGTATCGTCGGCGACCGCCGCATCGGCGAGGCGCTCGATCTCATCCACCGCCTCGCGCAGAGGCACGCCTGCGTCGATGTCGGCGCTGACGTTGATCGCGCGGCGCTGCTCCGTGCGTTCCAGCTCGGCCGCCACCCCTTCCTCAACGATCTCGGTCACCGTCGAAAGCGGCACCAGATTATCGTTCGTGCCGCGAACGTAGAGGTTCGCCAGGTCCGAGGGGTTGTTGATCGCCGCGCCGCTCGCCGTGAGGAAGATCGGAACCGACTGGTCGCCGATGCTGAGATCGGCGATGTCGTCCCCGGCCACCATCGCTCGAAGGGTCTGGGACAGATCGTCGAGGTCGACGCCCAGATCCGATGCCCGGCGGCGATCGATCCGGATCGAAAGCTGCGGCTGGGTCGGCTGGTAAGATATCTCGGCGTTCGACAGGATATCGGATTGGGTGTCGATCGCGGTGGCCAGCGCGTCGGCGGAGGCGAAGATGTCCTCGTACTCCGCGCCGGTCAGCGCGACCTCGATGCTGTCGCCGCCGCCGCCGCCAAAGCTCAGCGTACCGCGCCCCCGCGCGCCGGCACGCGAGCCGGGAATCTCTGCGAGCGCTTCGTCCATTTCCTCGACGATTTCGCTCTGGCGCCGGTCGCGGTCGCTCCAGTCGGCGAGCTGGGCCGTGACCTGCACCCGATTGGGATCGTAGCGGCCGACGATGGAGAACGTGCGTTCGACTTCCCCGCTCTCCAGATAGGGGTCGAGGATACGCTCGATCTCGTCCAGTTCGCGGTCCATGAATTCCAGCCCCACCCCATCGGGCCCGCTGGCGCTGATCTCGATGACCCCACGATCCTCGTCGGGGACGAGTTCGTTCTCGAGCTGGGTATAGAGCAGCCCGGTCAGCGCCGCGACCGCGACGGCGACCCCAGCCACCCATTTCGCTCGGTCGAGGCACCAGACGAGCGCCGCCGAATACCAATCGGTAACCGCCCTTTCGGTGCGCGCGTAGCGGCTGTCGCTGTCTTCGTCGCTGCGCAAGTCGAGCCGGGCGGCCAGCGCCGGAACCAGAGAGAGCGCGACGAAGCCGGAGATGATCACCGCGACCGATAGCACGAACCCGAACTCGCGGAACAGTCGCCCCGCTTCCGACGGGAGAAAGCTGATCGGCACGAAGACCGAAACAAGCACGGCGGTGGTCGCGACGATGGCGAAGAACACCTGGCGGGTGCCGACCACTGCAGCGGCGCGCCGGCCGAGGCCCTTGTTCTGCAGGCGCTGGGTATTCTCGAGCACCACGATCGCGTCGTCCACGATCAGGCCGGTGGCGAGCACGAGCGCGAGCAGCGTCAGGAGATTGACCGAGAAACCCATCGCCCAGATGCCCGCGATCACTCCGACGAGCGCGACCGGGATCGAGGTGCTCGGCACCACGGTGGGGCGCCAGGCGCGGAAGAAAACCAGCATCGTCCCGATCACGACCGCGATCGAGATCGCGAGTGTGATCAGCACTTCCTCGACCGAGATTGTGATGAAGTCCGCATCGTCCGATACGATCGATACCTCGATGTCCTCGAAGCGCGAATTGACCCGCTCGATCGATTCGCGGATCGAATCGGAAATCTCGATCGTGTTCGAGCCGGCCTGGCGCACCACGCCGAGCCCGACGATAGGCCGCCCGTCGAGGCGCACGAAGCTGGTGGCATCGGCCGGAGCCAGCCCCACTTCGGCAACGTCGCCGACGCGGATCGCGTCGCGTATCACGACGTCGCCGAGGAGTTCGGGATCGGTCGCGCTCGCATCCGCGCGCACGACGAGCTCCTGCGCGTCCGAGCGGAACGAGCCCGCTGGCACGTCGTAAGGCGCGCTCTGCAGTGCCTGGGCGACATCGGTTATGGTCAGCCCGTATCGGTTGAGCCGCGCGGGATCGAGCGACACGCGCATCTGCAGCGCGCGGGTTCCGAACTGGCTGATGCTCGCCACGCCCTCGGCGGTCAGCAATTCGGGGACCACGTCGTTGTCGACCAGGCCGGTCAGCTCGGCTTCGCCGTACCTGTCGCTCGACACCGCGAGGATCATGATCGGCTGCGCGTCGGCATCGGCCTTGACGATGTTCACCTGCTCGACGCGATCGGGCAGCTCGCGCGTCACCCGGCTGACCGCCTCGCGCACGTCCGAAGCGGCGGTATCGAGGTCGGCGCCGGGGTTGAACTCCGCGCGGATGCGGCTCCCACCCTCTTCGCTCGAGGAATTGATCTGGCGTACGCCGGTGACCCGTGCGACCGCATCCTCCAGGACGCTGGTCACTTCCGAATCGATCGTCTCCGGCGAAGCACCGGGCAGCGACGCCGAGATCGACACGATCGGCCGATCCACGTTGGGCAGTTCGCGAACCTCGACCCCGAGCAGCGCGGCGATCCCCGCGATCACGATCAGCAGGTTGAGTACGCCCACCAGCAGCGGCCGCTTGACCGCCAGCATGGGCAGGTCGGTCCTATCCGTCATCAACCGCTCCGGTCGGTCGCACCTCGACCTCGCGCGGGGCGGGCCTCGCACGCAGGACGAGGCGGATCGCCTGGCCGTCGCGAACCTTCTGCACCCCCTCGACGATCACCCGGTCGCCCGTCGCCACCTCGCCCTGCACGAAAGCAAGCCCTTCGCGCCGCGAGGTGATCGTGACGGGAACCCGCCGCGCCTTGCCGTCGCGCACGACGAACAGGTACGATCCCTCGCCGCCCCATACGATCGCCTCCTCGGCGACGGCAGGCCGCGCTGCGGTGGCGCGCGTGAAGTTCACACGGAAGCTCATTCCCGGGCGCAGGCTGTCGTCCCCATTGGGTATTGCCGTGCGGACCACGAAATCGCGCCCTTCGCGCGCGATCCGGCTGTCGGTGGTGACCACGCGCGCATCGATCTCGCGATCGGGTTCGGAAAACGGCGTGACCTGCACCACCTGCCCCGCGCGCAATCGTCCGAAGATGCCTTCGGGCGCGCGGAAGTCGACGTAGAGCGTGCCCCGTTGATCGATCTGGGCGATGGGTGTCGAGCTGTCGACCCGGTCGCCCGGGTCGATTTCGGTCAATCCGATGTGGCCCGAGAAAGGCGCCCTCACGGTCCGGTCGGCCAGCTCGGTCTGCGCCTGCTGGAGCGCGACGCGCGCCGATGCCAGCGCGGTTTCGCCAGCCTCGATCTGGCTCTCGGAAATCGCGCCGGTATCCTCGATCCGGCGATAGCGTGCGAGCAGCTGCTCGGCCTCCCGGACCTGGACCCGCGCGGCTTCGACCGCGAGCCGCTCGCGCCGCGCATCGATCTCCACCAGCGGAGCGCCCTGGCGGACATAGTCGCCCGCGATGAAGCGCACGCCGGTCACGCGCCCGGCGCTTTCGGGAAATATTTCGGCAGACGTGGCTGCGCGCGCGGTCCCGATCGCCTCGAGCGACGCCGTCTCCGGCAGCGTCCGCAACGGCTCGGCAACGACAGTAACCGCTTCCCGCTCGCTCCCCTCGCCGGAATCCTCGCATCCGGCGACCGCCGCGACGATGAACAAGGCTGCGACCGAGCGAATGAGACGGGAGGACATGGCGACCGGCTTACAGAAAGGCGGGCCGCGATAAAGGCCAAATGAATGTATCGGTTTGTAACGGCGTACTACCGCCTTGCGTCGGGGGCAGTTCTCGATGTTCCCCCGAACTTGCCGTCGAGGCCGAACGCCCGGCGCGATCCACTTGCCATGGCGTCGAATTCGGGTTCGCGATCGCTGCCAAGTCCACGGGGCCCTGGATGCGCACTTGCCTGGTGGTTCGTGGGAGTGGTGAGCCCTGCTGGGTTCGAACCAGCGACCTACTGATTAAAAGTCAGTTGCTCTACCGACTGAGCTAAGGGCCCAAACTGCGCGTCTGGCACGCGGCTCACCTATGCAGCGAGTGCGGGCGGGTCAAGCGGCGATGGAGTTGTGTCAGCGTGCAGCCGGTCACCGGGTCGCGCCAGCCGGGTGCGATCGCGGTTGCGGGCCCGAGGACGAACGCGCGTTCGCGAAACTGTGGGTGCGGGATCGTGAGGCCGGGCGTGGCCCGGGCACCGCCGCTCCACAGCACGATGTCCAGATCGAGCACCCGTGCGCGCCAGCGCTGCCCGCGGCGCTCGCGTCCGAAATCGCGCTCGATAGCCTGCAGGGAGGCGAGCATGGCCTCCGGTGCCAGAGCTGCCTCGACGATTGCGGCGGCGTTGGCGAAGCGTCGGTTGGATGGTCCAAGCGGGGCGCTGTCGACGATCGGCGAGAGCGCGACGCGATCGAATGTTTCGGCCAGGGCCGCCGCCGCCACCGCGATCACCCGGCGCGGCGCGCCGAAGCGCGGGTGGCGCACGTTCGAGCCGAGCGCGACGAGGTAGCGCTGCGTCAGACGTCCTCGCAGATACGGCCGTAGAGCTGGGGGCGACGATCGCGGAAGAATCCCATGCCTGCCCGGTGCTTCGCCGCCTGCGCGAGGTCGATCGTGGCAACCAGCGCGCCGCTCTCGCCCGCGCTGTATTCGCACAGGTAGTCGCCCCATTCGTCGGTGACGAAACTGTGCCCGTAGAACTTCTGTCCATCCTCGGTGCCGATGCGGTTCGCAGCGATCACCGGCATGCAGTTCGAGACGGCATGCCCGAGCATCGCGCGGCGCCACATGCGGCTGGTGTCGAGATCGGCATCGTAGGGTTCGGAGCCGATCGCGGTAGGGTAGAACAGCAGCTCGGCCCCCATCAGCGCCATTGCCCGCGCGCATTCGGGATACCACTGATCCCAGCAGATCCCGACGCCGATGCGCGCGGTGCCGCCCGGATAGGGCAGGTCCCACACCTTGAACCCGTCGTTACCGGGGCGGAAATAGTACTTTTCCTCGTAACCCGGCCCGTCGGGGATATGGCTCTTGCGGTACGTGCCCATGATCTCGCCGTCGGCGCCGATCATCGCGAGCGTGTTGTAATAGTGGTGCCCGTCGCGTTCGAAGAAGCTGGTCGGGAGCGCCACGCCGAGCCTAGCCGCCAGCGCCTGCATCGCCACGACAGAGGGATGCTCGGCAGTCGGCCGCGCGAGCGCGAACAGCGCCTCGTCCTCGACCTTGCAGAAGTAGGGGCCGGAGAAAAGCTCGGGCGGCAGGATCACCTGCGCGCCCTTGCCCGCCGCGTCCTCGACCAGCGCGGACACGGCATCGATATTGGTCCGCTCGTCCTGCGACGACAGGTCGAGCTGGAGCGCGGCTACGGTGATCTCGGACATGGCGCGGCGATTACCGCCGCACCGGTCCAAAGTCCATTCAGCGCTTGCGGAACAGCAGCGTCATCCGGTCGCTCTCGCCGAGACCCTTCAGCTCCTCACGCTTGGTGCCGAGCGTCGGGGGCATCTCCCACACGCCCTGGGGATGGTCGGCGGTGTCCTGCAGGTTGGCGTTGATTTCGCTTTTCCCGACAAGCTCGAAGCCCTGGCTCTCGACCAGCGCCACCACGTCCGCGTGTCGCAGGTAGCCCTTGCTGCCGTCGGCATAGTCGTCAGGCGCGTTGGCCTTGGCGCGGTGCTGGACCACGCCGAGCATGCCGCCGGGCTTGAGCAGAGAGTGCATACGGGACAGCTCGCTCTCCGCGATGCCGTCGTCCACCATGTTGTGGAGCATCCGGATCAAGAGCAGCCGGTCGAAAGTTCCGCGTTCTGCTTCGGGCACTGCGTCGAGCGTGTAGCCCACCGCGCCCGTGTCCGGGCGCCCGGTCCATTCAGCCATCCGTCCGGCAAAAGCCGCCGCGCCGTTGCGCAGGCTGGTGCGGCCGGCCTCGTCGAGCGCGGCTCCGTCCGCCGAGCGCCACAGCCCGACCAGCCGCCCTTCGCCGTTCAGATAATTGCCCAGCACGCGCGAATACCAGCCCCCGCCGGGCGCGTACTCGCCGACCTTCATGTGCGGGCCGATATGGAAAAAAGCCAGCGTTTCGGCGGGGTGACGATACTGGTCCCGCGCACGGTCCGCCTCGCGGTTTTCCTTGGCGAGCGCAGCGGCAACCTCCTCGCCGTGATGCTCGGTGAAAGCGGCGGTATCGTGGACATGCGCGAGATCGTTGTCATCGCCTTCCGGGTGGTGTTGCGCAGAAACCGAGGTGGACAAGGCGACGGCGGCACAGGTGGCAAGCAGCAAACGCATCGAATATTCTCCCCAATCGGTCGCCGCGCACTCTACGCACCGCCCCGGCGATGACAAGCGGCCGCGTACTACCTATCTCGTCTTCCCGAAGGAGATTGTCGACGATGACCAACAGCGAACAGGCGATCATCGCCGGTGGATGTTTCTGGTGCACCGAAGCGGTGTTCCGCGATGTGATCGGCGTGAATGCGGTAGAGAGCGGCTACATCGGCGGCACGGTTCCCGACCCGACCTACAAGCAGGTCTGTACCGGCGAGACGGGCCACGCGGAGGCAATCCGTGTGACCTACGATCCGGACATCATCACCCTGCCCGAGATCTACGACGTGTTTCTCGGCACGCACGATCCGTCGCAGCTCAACCGGCAGGGCAACGATGTCGGCACGCAATACCGCAGCGCGATCTTCCCGCTTGACGACGCGCAGCGCGCCGAAGCCGAAGCCGCGATCGCGCGCTGGAATGCCGACCATCAGGGCCAGCAAGCGGTGACGACGATCGAGGAGCCTACCCAGTGGTATCCAGCCGAGGATTACCATCAGGAATACTGGGACGGCGAAGGCCAGCGAAACCCCTATTGCCTCGCGGTCATCCCGCCCAAACTGATGAAGCTGCGCAAGAGCTTCGCAGCGAAAGTGAAAGGCTGACCCCACACCGGGGGAGGACTATTTGGTCCAGCGCGCAACGAAGAACCCGTCGAGCCCGCCCTGGTCGGGCAGCATTCCGGGATGGGTGCGCAACCAGCCTTCGGGCGTCGGCTCCAGCCCCGCGGGCAGTTCGTCTGCGCGGATCGGGAGCGGCGCAAGGTCGACGCCAGCCGCCCGACCTTCGCCCTCCTCGCGTTCCATCGAACAGACCGCATAGACCAGCGTTCCGCCGGGCTTGAGCCATTCTGCGGCACGCGCGAGCAGCGCGGCCTGCATCTCGGTCATCTCCGCGATCTGGCGGGGGCCGATGCGGTGGAGCACGTCCGGATGGCGGCGCGCCGTGCCCGTGGCGGTACACGGCGCGTCGAGCAGGATCGCGTCGAAGCGATGCTTGGGCTCCCACGCGAGCGCGTCGGCGCGGACGATGCCGGAGGACAGGCCGGTGCGCTTCAGATTGTCACGCAGCAGCTCGAGCCGCCGCTTCGACACGTCGAGCGCGGTCACCTGCCAACCTGCCGCCGCCAGCTGCAGCGTCTTGCCACCCGGCGCTGCACAGAGGTCGAGCACATGCCGCCCCCCTGCATTATTGGCGCCCGCGCCGAGAAGACGCGCGGGGAGCGACGCGGCGAGATCCTGAACCCACCAGGCGCCGTCGGCGAATCCGGGGAGCTTTTCGACCCCAGCGCCGCGCGGCAGGCGCAGGTGGCCGGGCGCGAGGCTCTCGGCCGCGAGCTGATTCGTCCAGTGCGCGGTCTCGCTCCAGTCGCGCAGGGCGAGGTCGAGCGGCGGCGGTTCTGCGAGGCCCGGCGCGGCGTGGTCCGCCAGCACGCCCCAGCGCTCGCGCACCGCCTCGGGCAAAGTCGGCGCGGCGAGGAGCGCCGGCTCCTGCTTGGCCAGCGTCGAGAACACCCCGTGCGCCAGCCTTCGCGGGCCACCCTCCAGTAACGGAAGCGCGGTCGCGATCACCGCATGCGGCGGCGTGCCGAGGCGCAGCCACTGCGCGAGCATCAGTCGCAGCACGGTGCGCGCCTTGGCGTCGTCGGGCAGGCGCTGCTTGGTTGCGCTGTCGATCAGCGCGTCGAGATCGGTGAGCCAGCGCAGCGCCTCGCCCGCGATGGCGCGCGCGAGCGCCTTGTCCTCGGGGCGGCGCACGTCCTTGGTCGAGGGGGCGAAAGCCTGGTCGAGCGTCTCGCCCCGCCGCAGCACGGCATCGAGCAGGCGAAGCGCGGCGCGGCGCGCGTGGATACCGGGAGGCTGTGCCATCGCGCGGCCCCTACCCGCGCTTGCAACCCGGCGCCAGTGCGCGCATCTCTCACCCATGACCAAACGCGCGACCGAACGGCCCGAGCACTTCGAGAAGCCTGCCCACTGGAGCAGCGATCCGCCGCCCGCGCCAGCCGCGCCTGAGGACGACGAGCCTCTGAGCCCCACCCGCTACGGCGACTGGGTCAAGGACGGCATCGCGATAGACTTTTGATAGGACTCGGTTAGTCGAGCGGTCTCAGGTTTATCCTCAACCCGTCCTTGGGTTTGGGAATGGGCCATGGTTGCCATTCGGGCTCGTAGCCGGGCTCGATCTCGATCCGGTAGCGCTGGAGCAACTGCGCCATCAGTATCTTCACCTGCATGTAGGCGAAGTGCAGGCCGAGGCACATGTGCGCGCCGCCGCCAAAGGGAATCCAGGCATACTTGTGCCGTGCCTTCACCTGTTCGGGCGTGAAGCGCATCGGGTCGAAGGTTTCCGGGCTGTCCCAGTATTCTTCCATGTGGTGCGTCAGGTGCGCGTTGAAGCCGCAGGCCGCGCCCGCCGGTATGCGCAGGCCGCCGAATTCGAAGCTGCGCAGCGCGCGGCGCGGTATCGAGGGGACCGGCGGGATCAGACGCAGCGATTCCTTGAACGCCATTTCGGTCAGCCCGACCTTGGCCAGATCGTCGTAGCCGAGGCCGCGCGGGTTGCCGTGCGCGTCCGGCCCGCCGGTGACGGCGGTGAGTTCCTGCCGTACTTTCTCCTGCCACGCCGGGCTCTTGGCGAGCTGCCACACCATCGCGGTCGCGCTCGAGGTTATGGTGTCGTGCGCGGCCATCATCAGGAAGTTCATGTGGTCGACCACTTCGTCGACCGGCAGCAGGCTGCCGTCCTCGCGCGTCGCGGTGGCGAACTGGCTGAACATGTCCTGCCCGTTGCCTTCGCCCGCGCGGCGTCGCAGCGTCTCGGCGGTGAAGTATTCGACCAGGAACTCGCGCCCCTTCACCCCCTTGCGCATCTGCGTGAACGGCAGCGGCTTGCGCACCGGGGTGACCGAGGCCTGGACCATGTCGACGAAGGCCTGGTTGATCTTGGCCGATTCGGGCCCCCATGGCACCCCGATGAAGCTGTCCGCCGCGAGGTCGAGCGTGAGCTGCTTGATCGCCGGGTAGAACAGCATCTCGCCGCCCCAGTTCGTCACTTCCTGCGCGATCCCGCGATCGAGCGCATCGGCATAGTGACGCATCGGCTCGGGCTTGAACGCGATCGAGAGCGCGCGCCGGTCCGCCCGGTGGTGCTCGAAGTCGAGCAGCATCAGCCCGCGCGGAAACAGCCTGTGCAGCGCCGGACCCCAGCCCTGTTCGGAGGAAAAGTTCCTGTCGCGGTCGAACAGCAGCAGCTCGTTCGCCTCGGCCCCGATCATCGCAATGTGCCAGTGGCCGATGGTCTTGTTCTTGTAGACCGGACCATAGGTGCGGAACATGCGCCAGGCGAATCCGTGCGGATCGGCGAGCATGCGGAACAGGTTCCCGATCACCGGTGGACCCGTCTCGCCTGGAATGTGCGCCACGTCGGCGTCGGTCAGCCGTCCCTCACGCCAGTGGCGCGGCGAAACCTCGGTGGGGGCATGGGCGGAAAGGGTTGGTTCGGCGAGCGTGGCCATGATTGGCGGGTCTCCTTACTTACCGCAGTGTAAGTAATCGCGCGCGCTAAATCCAGCCCGACAATTCGCGCCGCACGATTGCCTCCAGCATCGCCATCCCCGGTTCGCGCGCATTGAGGCAGGCAAGCGCGGCGAACTTCTCCCCGCCCGCGCCGAGGAACTGCTCGCGCCCCTGGATCGCGAGCTCCTCGAGCGTCTCGAGGCAATCGGCGGAGAAGCCGGGCGCGGCGACAACGAGCCGCCTGGTGCCCGCCTGCGCTTCGGCGATCAGCGTCGTATCGGTCGCCGGTTCGAGCCACTTGGCGCGCCCGAAGCGGCTCTGGAAGGTGGTGTCGATCCGCAGGTCGGGCCGCGCCAGCGCTTCGCCGAGCAGACGCGCGGTCTTGCGGCAATGGCAGTGATAGGGGTCGCCCAGATGCAGCGTGCGCTCGGGCATGCCGTGGAAGCTGAGCAGCAGCACTTCGGGAGCGAAATCCAGCGCATCGATCTGACCGCCGATGTCGCGGGCCAGCGCGTCGATATAGGCGGGATCGTCGTGATAGGGTGGCAGGGTGCGCAGCGCGGGTTGCCAACGCATCGTCCCCAGCTTTTCCGCCGCCTTGTCCACAACCGTGGCGCTCGTGGCGGCGCAATACTGCGGATAGAGCGGCGCGAGCAGCACGCGTTCACACCCCGCATCCATCAGCGCCTGCAAGCGCTCGCCGATCGCTGGCCTTCCGTAGCGCATGGCCCAGTCGACCCGCACTCCATCGCCCAGCCGCTCCTGCAGCTTCTCCGCCTGCTCGCGTGTGATCGCGGCGAGCGGCGAACCTTTGTCGGTCCAGACCTGGCTATAGGCGTGCGCCGATTTCTTCGGCCTCGTCGTGAGCACGATCCCGCGCAGGATCGGCTGCCACACGAGTTGCGGGATCTCGACCACGCGCCGATCGGAAAGAAATTCGGCGAGATAGCGCTTCACGCTCTTCGCATCGGGCGCGTCGGGGGTGCCGAGATTGACCAGCAACACGCCGATCCTTCCGCTTGCGACGGGCGCGTGATCGCGCGGCAACTTCTGTTCATGCCAGGTCATAGGCCGCCCGATAGCAGCGGCAGGCGCCGCAGGCGAAGCCCTGTCGCCGAATGCAGCGCATTTGCGATCGCGGGCGCGGCAACCGCCACACCCAACTCGCCCGGATCGAACGGCGGCGCTTCGCTGGCGACGAAATCGACCGCGATCTCCGGCGCGTCGGCGAGCGTCGGCAGGTTCATCTGCCCCAGCCGTCCCTGAACCGGCAAGCCCTGCCGATACTCCACCGCCGCGCCGAGCGCCTGCGCCATGCCGAACACCAGCCCCCCTTCGATCTGCTGGCGGGCCACGTCGAGATTGACGATCCGGCCAATGTCGACCGCCGCCGAGAGCTGTACGACGCGAACGCCGCCTTCTTCCTGCCGGGCGGTCGCCACGCAGGCGATCCGCCCGCCGCCCGCGGCATCGCCCATGCGGTGGCAGGCGAGACCCATGCCGCTCCGGTCGCGCCCGCCGTCCCACTGCGCCAGCCGCGCGGCGCGCTGGAGGCATTCGACCATCCGCGCGTCCTCGCCGAGCATCTCGATCCGGTACGACAGCGGCTCGCGGCCGTGGCGCGCGGCGAGCTCGTCCATGAAGCATTCGATGAAGAACGCGGCGTAGCCGTGCGCGTTGCCGCGCATGCGCCCGCTCGGCAGGCCGGTGGCGACGGGAACGTGCTCGACCAGCACCTCGGGGATCGCGTAGAATGGCAGCGCGCCCTCGGTCACCATGGGATCGGCTTCGTCCGCGCTGTTCGCCAGTGCTGCGAGCGGGGTCTGATTGTCGAACAGACGGCGACCGAATTCGCGTGCCGCCGGTTGCATCGCGATCCGCGTCTTGAGCGCGGCGACCTGCCCGGTTCCTCCGGGCGCCAGCCGTGCCGATACGATCGCCGCGACCGGCGCGCGCGGCTTGCCCGCCAGCTGTTCTTCCCACCGCGACCAGACGAGCTGGACCGGTCTGCCCTGCCGTTCGCCCACTTCGCGCGCGATCAGCGCGGCCTCGATCGCATGGTCGTGCTCGAGCCTCCGTTCGAAGCTTCCCCCCGCCGCCATCGGATAGAGGATCGCATTGACCGGCGCGATCCCGAGCGCCTCGGCCGCGGCGTTGCGTGCGCGCTCGGGCGCCTGGCACGCGATCCACAGTTCGAGCTTGCCATCGGCGAAGCGGGCGGTCGCGGAGGCGGTCTCCGGCGTCGCATGCGCGCCCGGCGCGACATCGTATCGAAGCGCGAGATCGGGCGCGTCCTCCCATTCGACGCCTTCGCCGCGGATGGCGACTATTTCGCCCGCGCCGCGACGGATCGCGGCGTCGAGCTTCTCCTCGACTTCGCTCGAATCGAGCGGCGCGACCACGCGAAAGCGCGGGCGCATCGCAGCGAGCGCGCGGTCGGCCGCCCACCAGCTGGTCGCGACCGCCGCCAGCCAGCGTTTGCCCTCGACCACCTGCAACAGTTCGCGCATGCCCGCGGCGCGGCGCGGCTCGAAGCCCGACAGCTCTGCCACGGTGCCGACCGGGGCATGCTTGATCGCCGCATAGACCATGCCCGGCAGGCGCACGTCGCCCGCGAAAAGGAAAGTTCCGTCGACCTTTGCCGGCAGGTCGAGCCGGGGGAAGGCTGTGCCCGCCTCCGCCTCGCCCGGGATCGGCCTTTCGGCAGGAGCCTGCGGGCGCACCGGCGGCGGATCGGGGGCCGCATATCCGGCGGCATCCGCAGCCAGCGCCGCGAAGCTCAGACGCCGATCGCCGTGGATCACCTGGCCCTCCACCGCGTCGCATTCTTCCCACGCCACGCCCCACTGGGCTGCGGCCGCCATGCACAGCACGGCGCGCGCCGCCGCGCCCGCCTCGCGGCATGGCAGTTCGTGAGCGGCCAGCGTGGTGCCGTCGGCGGTGGCGGTGAAGCGGGTCGATTCGGCGTAGCGGCGCGCCATCAAATCGTCCGGTTCGTCGGCGAGTCCCGGCAGAAGCGGCATCCACAACGGTGCCCATTTTGCCGCCAGCGGTATGTTAGCATAGGCCCCGCTGACAGGCGCGGGCTCGACCGCGACCTGCCGCCAGTCCGCCCCCAGTTCGCGCGCGACGACTTGCGGGAGAACCGTGGTCACACCCTGCCCCATTTCGAGCTGCGGCACCGCGACCGTTACCACGCCGTCCTCGCCGATCTTGAGCCAAGCGCCGAAGGCGTGCTCGCCGCGCCCGGGGGCGAGCGGGTCGGCAAAAGTGCGCGGGCGCAGGGCCCAGGCGACGAGCAGCCCGCCGCCGACCGCGGTGCCGATCAGCACGCCGCGGCGGCTGACTCGCACGGTCAGGCCCGCCCCTCGTCCAGCCAGCGCGCGAGACCCGTGGCGATCTCGCGGAAGGCGGCCTCGCCCTGCGCACCGTCCGTCGCGGCGGGCGGCGTGCCCGCATCGCTGGCCTCGCGAATTTCGAGCGCCAGCGGTATCCGCCCGAGGAAGGCAATGTCCCTCGCCCGCGCCGCTGCCTCAACCCCGCCGGTGCCGAAGGGATCGCTCACCTCGCCGCAATGCGGGCAGACATATCCGGCCATGTTCTCGACCAGCCCGATCACCGGCACGCCGCCCGTCTCGAACAGCTGCATCGCGCGCGTCGCGTCGATCAGCGCCAGGTCCTGCGGAGTGGACACGATCACCGCCCCGGCGGGCTTGAAGCGCTGCAGCATCGAAAGCTGGACATCGCCAGTGCCTGGCGGAAGGTCGACCAGCAGCACCTCGACTTCGCCCCAGTTCGCGTCGATCAACTGTCCCAGCGCGTTCCCCGCCATCGGCCCCCGCCAGGCGATCGCCCGGCCCGGTTCGACCAGATGGCCCATCGAAAGCACGGGCACGCCCCATTTGCTTTCGACCGGAACGAGCTTGTCGTTCTCGGCGATCGGACGCTCGCCTTCGTTGGCCAGCAGCTTGGGCTGCGAGGGGCCGTAGATGTCGGCATCGACGATCCCGACCTTGTGCCCCATTCGCGCCAGCGCGACCGCGAGATTGGTGGTCAGGGTGGACTTGCCTACTCCGCCCTTTCCCGATCCGACCGCGATTATCCGCCGCTGCGGCCGGTCCGCCATCATCGCCACGCGCACTTCGGAAACGCCTTCGGCCATGCCGATGAGGTCCTTCACCGCAGCCTCGATGTCGCCGCGTGCCGCGGCATCGAGGCCGGAGGCGTCGAGGATCACGGTCACCGCGCCATCGCGCGCCTTCAACGATTGCACACGCGCGGCGATCGCGTCGGGCAGGCGGGCGGTCAGCTCCTCGTCGGTCATCGCGCGCGTCTCTAGGGTCGCGCGCGGCGTTCGGCAATGCCCGGGAAGCTCACGGTTGCGGGCAAATTCGCATGCGCGACCCCTGTTTTTCCGGCGATGGCCCCCTATAAAGACTGGCATGGACATCTTGGGCGGTTTTCAGAAACGCGTGGCGCTGGCTATGGCCGGCAAGAGCCCCTGGGGGGGCAAGTCGGGCGGCAGGAACGAGAATAAGGGCGGCGAGGAGCCGACGGCCGGGGATCCTTCCCCGCCGGACACCGACGGCACGCGCGGGCCGCGCAACCCCTGGCTCCCTGGCGCCGGCAGCCTCGAAGAACCGCGCCGTTCGGACAATTTCGTGGACCTCTTCCGCCACCGTGGCCCCGAGGGTCCGCGCCGTCGCGGCGGAGGCGGCGGTCCGCCGCGCTTCCGCATGCCCGAGGGGCCGGGCGGCCGCAGCTGGTTCCCGCTCGCAATCGCGGGCGTCGTCGCGGTGTGGCTCTTCGCCACCAGCATCCACCAGGTCGCCCCGCGCGAACAAGGCGTGGTGACATGGGTCGGCGGGCAATATTCGCACACCCTCTCGCCGGGCCTCAACTTCACCATGCCGTGGCCGATCCAGGTGGTCGATATAGAGAACGTCAGCCAGATCCGCTCGGAAAGCATTCCCGGTACCGACGAACAGAAGCTGATCCTGACCGGCGACCAGAACCTGGTCGACCTGTCGTACCTGATCCGCTGGAGCATCAAGGATCTCAAGCAGTTCCGCTTCCAGCTCGCCGATCCGGAAGAGACGATCCGCGAAGTGGCCGAAGCCGCGATGCGCGCGTCGGTCGCCGAGCAGGAACTCGACAGCGTGCTCTCGGGCGCGGGCCGCGCGCTGATCGAGGATCGCGTGCGCACCCGCATGCAGGCAATCCTGGATGCCTACAAGGCGGGCGTCGCGGTTCAGGGCATCGAGATCGAGAAGACCGATCCGCCGGCCGAAGTGGTCGAGGCGTTCAAGGACGTGTCGGCCGCGCAGCAGGATGCCGAAACCGCGGTGAACTCCGCCCGCGCCTACGCCCAGCGCGTGCTTGCCCGCGCGGAGGGTGACGCCGCGGCGTTCGACAAGATCTACGAGGAGTATCGCATGGCGCCCGAAGTCACGCGCCAGCGCCTCTATTACGAGACGATGGAAAGCGTGTTGAGCAAGACCGACAAGACGATCATCGAGGCCGACGGCGTGACTCCATACCTGCCGCTGCCCGAGGTTCGCAGCCGTTCGCGCGGTGCGAGTTCGCAGCCGACGCCGCCTGCGGCGAGCGGCCCCATGCCTTCCCCCGTTCCGGAGGGCCAGTGACATGAGCCGCATCTGGCAGGACCACAAGGGCAGCGTCATCGCGCTCGCGATCGCCGCGCTCGTCGCCATGTCGTCGTTCGTCATCGTGCCCGAGACGCATCAGGCGGTGATCATCCAGGCCGGCCGGCCCGACCGTGTCGCCAACCAGTTCGAGCCCGACGCGCCCTATGGCCAGACCGGCGCTGGGATCGTGTTCCGCATCCCCGGCTACGAGCGGGTGCAGATGATCGACAAGCGCATCCTCGACCTCGACATGGAGCGTCAGGAAGTGCTCTCGAGCGACCAGCAGCGGCTGCAAGTCGATGCTTACGCCCGGTTCCGCATCATCGACCCGGTGACGATGGTCGAAAACGCCGGCAGCGAGGAGAACGTCGCGTTGCAGCTCCAGCCGATTCTCGGCTCGGTGCTGCGGCAGGAGCTGGGCCGGCGCACGTTCGCCTCGATGCTGACGGCCGAGCGCGGCGAGGCGATGACCAACATCCGC